>DATEMI010000235.1:0-17812 GCA_035275665.1 Terriglobales bacterium
CCGCGCATTGATTTGATGAACGCCGAAATGACGTTGTAGTGCTCTTCGCCCGACTTGTCGTAGAGGAGCACGCGCTTCTGCAGCGCATCGATGACGATGTCGGAGGTTATGACTGACGGACTGCTATTCCCAGAATGGTCCTGCGCCAGTTTGGCAGCAATTTCGAGCACGTTGTACGCCGACCGCGCATCGCCGCTGGCATACGCTGCGATCTTGGCCAGCGCTTCCTCTTCGGCGTCGACCTCCATTCCGCCAAGGCCGCGCTCGCGATCGGCCAAGGCGCGGCGCATTAGGACGACGATTTGCTCTTCTGTTAGCGGCTTAAGCGTGTATACACGCGATCGCGAGAGCAGAGCCGAGATGATCTCGAACGATGGATTCTCGGTCGTAGCTCCGATCAACCGAATGTTGCCTTTTTCAACATGAGGAAGAAACGCATCCTGCTGCGCCTTATTGAAGCGATGAATCTCATCAACGAAGACAATCGTGCGAGTGCCGAAGTCACGCGCTTTGGCAGCATCGGCCATGACTTGCTTGATTTCTTTGATTCCGCTCAGGACGGCCGAGAACTCGATGAAGTCAGCTTTCGTGACCCGCGCAATGATTTTCGCGAGCGTCGTCTTTCCCACTCCGGGAGGACCCCAGAAGATGATCGAGCCGGGATCGTCACGCTCAATCTGCAGGCGCAGAGGCTTTCCCGGCGCGAGCAGATGCTCCTGGCCGACAACTTCGTCCAGCGTGCGCGGACGCATGCGCTCGGCCAGAGGCGTCGATGCGCTCTTAGCGGTTTCGCGGTCGGGCAAAGAAGAGAACAGATTCACGTGCGCGCGCTCCGCTGCCGCTGCGCTTCATACAGGGCGATTGAAGCCGCCACTCCGGCGTTGAGCGACTCCACGCGTGATTGCGGAATAGCTACGAACTCATCGATAGCCGAAGAGAGATCGCGAGAAATGCCGGCGCCTTCGTTGCCGACGAACAATGCGCATGAGCGCGTGAGGTTCGCCTCCTGCGCTTTCCGGGGATTTTGTGGACTGCTGCCCTCCGCGTCAGCAGCTGACAGAGGCCGCGGTGCAACCAGCGCAAGTGCGGCAATCTCTCGTCTCTTCAGCTCGGACATGAGATCTTCCGACGGCATCTTTATGATCGGAAGCCGGAACACGGAACCAGCCGAGGCGCGAATCACTTTTGTATTCCAGTGGCTCGCAGTGCCTTCGATGGAGATCACCGACCCTGCGCCGAAGGCCTCCGCCGAGCGGATCAGCGTGCCCAGATTTCCTGGGTCCTGGATTCCGGCAGCCACGATCAGTAACGCTGGGCTCGCAGCGAGTACGGCTTCGAGGTCGAAATGAGGTATCTGCACAAGAGCCGCAATGCCCTGAGGATGTTCCGTCGCAGCTGCGCTGTCAAAAACATCGTTGGGCAAGAGCAGGGCTTCTGCGTGCTTGCTGAGCTGGTCGAGGATGCGCTCGGCCCTTGCCTGCGCAGACTGACGTACAAAGAGCGCGTGGACTTTCAAGCGGCTGCGAATCGCCTCTTCGATCAGGCGGATTCCTTCAACCGCACAGAAGCCATCGTCCGACGTCCCCTGCGCGAAGGCTTCGCGCAGCTTTTTCACCAGCGCGTTTTGCCGACTAGAGACCGAACGCAGTCTTTGCCCGCTTTGGGAGGACACTGGCATGGCTTGAAATCATTGTATTCCGCAAGAGTTCGCCGTTCTGGATGACGATGCGGCTTTCATGATTTATGCTTAGCATCGCCTGTTTCACTTATTTCGCGCCAATAAGAGGAAAAATTGCCGGCAGAACTTCTGAAGATCAACAGCAGCGAGCCGGAACCAAAACTAGTAAGTTACGCTGCGGAACGCATCCGCCAAGGCCAGGTGCTAGGGATGCCAACCGACACCTTCTACGGCCTCGCCGCCGACCCGGTGAACCTTCGCGCAGTCGAGCGCATTTACGAAATCAAGAGCCGCTCGCGACACAAGCCGCTCTCGCTGCTGGTCGAGAGCATCGATCAGGCGGCCGATCTCTCGCGCAATCCTCCGGACGTATTTCATCATCTGGCGAGGAAGTATTGGCCGGGACCGTTAACCATCATTGTCAAGGCAAGCTCGCGACTGCCGCTCAAGGTGACGGCCAATACCGGCAACGTGGCCCTGCGCGTGCCCGACTCGCCGATTCCCGTAGCCATCATTCGCGAGATCGGATTTCCCATTACGGCAACATCGGCAAACCTGCTGGGCGCTTCGGAATGCACGACGGCGGAATGCGTGCGCGAGCAGATGGGCGATCGCATCACCATTATCGTGAACGGTGGACGGACGCAGCGTGATGTGCCCACTACCATCGTCGATCTCAGTGGAAATCCGATGCAGTGGCAGATTATTCGTGAAGGCGCAATTCCTGCGGAAGAAATTTCTCCAATCCTCTGGCCTGATGTCGAGCGCGAATAAATCAAGCGTGTGGTTTCGCCTGTTCGCGATACTGTTCGTTTTGGTATTGGCCTGGGTGTGCGCAATTTATTGGCTGGTCAATCGCCAGGCCGAGAAAGACGAATCGCAAAAAGCTGACGCGATTGTAGTTTTCGGCGCGGCCGAATACGCCGGGCATCCCTCGCCTGTTTACCGAGCGCGTCTGGATCACGCTTACACCTTGTTTCGGGAAGGAATGGCTCCGGTCATTATTACCACCGGCGGTGGGGCACAAGATCCGCACTTTACGGAAGGCGGAGTCGGACGGGACTATCTGGTGACGCGAGGGGTTCCAGATCGGAACATCATCGCAGAGACTCAGAGCAACGACACGAGTGAATCGGCGGTTCGCGTCGCGAACATTTTCCGCGAGAACGGGATTCACACCTGTCTCGCAGTTAGCGATAGCTACCACATGTTCCGCGTCAAGCAAATGCTCGGGCGCCAGGGAGTGACGGTGTATGCTTCACCGCGCCCTGACTCCCACCTGCCCAGCCGCTGGGAGCGGATTCGCCTCAAGCTGCGTGAAGTGATGAGCTACACCGCGTGGAAACTGGGACTCTAACTCGCGCAGCCTTTGCGCCCAAACTCGCAAGTAACCGAAGTCACTTTCGCATCTTGATGATAATCAGCTACTCTGCAACTGTTGTTCCGCTTGCGGGTTTCAAGCAAGTGGAGACTGTGAATGGGACCAAGGCTCGCAATTCTGATTTCCGCAGGCGCATTGGCACTATTGTTCGGCCTGCCTGCCCGCGCGGCTGAGAAAGCTTCGATATCGTATCCAAGCCAACCGGCGAGTAAAGCAGCGCAGGCCACCGGCATTCAGGGACAACGAAGCGTACTGGAGATGGTCGCTGAACAGCTCGATCTTTCCGACGGACAGAAGCTCGAGTTACAAAACCTGCTTCAGGCAGAGCAGGAGCAAGTGGCGGCTCTGCATCAGGATTTGAACTCAACTGACGCTCAGAAGAGCGCAAGGTTTCGCCAGATCAGGCAGCAAACAAAGGACAGGTTTGTGGCCGGGCTAACGCCAGAGCAAAGACGGGAATTTAACAGGATCATGGGGCGATAGCTCCGAACAAGTTCTAAAAGCGACAGCAAAAACGAACAGCAGACAAGCGACTGGGCGGACTCAAAAAGTCCGCCCGATTTTTTGACGTGGGTTGCGCGAACAGATAGAAGTTAGTAGACGCAATGCTGAGGCTCGCGATCCAATCTGCGCTGTCGATCCTAACCCTTTGCGGAATTGGCTTCTGCTTCGTTTCGATCTGGAGCGCCCGCCGATTTCGTCAGTCCGCAGCCAGGCAAGCTCCAACCGGCTTCGCCCCAGCAGTTTCCATTTTGAAACCAGTCAAAGGAGCGGATGCCGACTCCTACGAAGCTTTCCGCAGCCATTGCCTGCAAGACTACGGCGGTGAATACCAGATTATTTTCGGCGTGAACGATGCTGCCGATCCGGCGATTTCCCTGGTGCAGAAGCTCATCGCCGAGTTCCCTGCCCGCGACATTCGTCTCGTGATTTGCTCAGAGGTGTTCGGCACCAATCGCAAAGTCAGCAATTTGATGCACCTGTTACGGGAAGCCAAGTGCGATTACGTGCTCGTGAATGACGGCGACATTCATGTCTCCCCCGATTATCTGAGGGCTGTGATGGGACCATTCTGCTCGACCAAACTGGGAATGGTGACTTGCCTCTATCGCGGACGATCGAGCAACACATTCGGCTCACGCCTGGAGGCTCTGGGCATTTCCACCCACTTTGCTGCCGGCGTGCTCACGGCATGGTTTATGGAAGGTGGACTGCGGTTCGGCCTGGGTTCGACTCTCGCCATGAGTCGTTCAGCCCTGGATAGGATCGGCGGCTTTGAGGCCGTCGTTGAATACCTTGCCGACGACTATCAATTGGGAAAGCGCATCGCCGAAGCTGGTTTCGAAGTGGAACTCGCTCCGATGGTCGTCGAAACCTCAGTTCCGCCCTATTCATTCCGCCGGTTTTGGGAGCATCAGATCCGCTGGGCGCGCACCATGCGCGTGTCCCGCCCGGGAGGATACGGTGGTCTGGCGCTCACGCACCCGTTGGCATGGTCGATCTTGCTGCTATTCGTCAGTCCAGGCGTTTGGTGGTTTTGGATTCTACTGATTGCGGCTTTCGCAGCTCGAGCGACTAGTGCACTTACCACCGGATGGGTGACGCTGCAAGATCGTTTCCTATTTCGGGACTTCTGGCTGCTGCCATTGCGCGACTTGCTTGCATTAGCAACCTGGATCTGGAGTTACGCGGGAAATTCGATCACCTGGCGAGGCGAGCAGTTCCGACTGAAAGATGGTCGAATGCTGCCAGTATCAAGAGCTCAATCCAGTTCACACGCTGAACCCGGAAACCCAACTCCCGCCGAAGCTCAGCGACGATAGGCTGGCGGAAGAATCACAATTTCTCTGCGCGTATCGCCGCTGCAGGCCCAGGCAAAGCAGACGATCCAACCGACGATCGACCAGCCCAAAAAGAGGTTCCATAGAAAAATAGCGCCTGAACTCACGTGCCGGCGTTGATGAGCGATGATCGCCGGCAGAAAGTACATTGCCACTACACATACAAATGCAAGCATCGAGAACACCGCACGCCTCCTGCTGCTTGTTACGCATCGATTGTACGTTTTGTTCCGTCTCTAGCGCATACCCTGCCCAACTGGCTGATGTACCCCCCTCGCTCCGGGCGAATAATGCTGTTGAAAGCAATCAGGAGAGGAAAATGGCGGTAGCAGTTCAAGCGCAGTGGGACACGCTTTCGGCGCAGTTCAGTCACATCGCGGAGCAGGCGGACAAATTTGTTGTAGTAGTCCATGGTGGCAGCCGAATTGCGGCCAGCGGCATTCTGTGGCGTTCAGACATTGTGGTAACGGCAAATCACATGCTGCGGCGCACAGGTGAATACGAAGTTCGGATTTGGGACAAATCGAGCCGAAAAGCGGCCTTGATTGGACGAGACCCGGGCACGGATCTCGCCGTACTCCGGACGGAGGGCTCGACCTCCGACGCCGTCCAATTGGGCAATGCTGGCGAGCTACGCGTCGGACAGCTCGTTATGGCAATCGGACGGTCCACGCTCGGCGACCTATCAGCCAGTACCGGCATCATCGCGCGACTCGGAGACTCATGGCAAACCTGGCGCGGAGGTCGAATTGACAGCCTTTTGCGTCCAGATGTAACGCTCTATCGAGGTCAATCCGGCAGCGCCCTGGTGGACTCGCGCGCTCGTGTGTTGGGAATGAACACTTCGGCGCTGGCGCGCTCGGCCGCCATTACGGTTCCGAACACCACGGTTGATCGAGTGGTCGGAGAAATCCTCCAACACGGTGCGGTTTTTCGCCCCTATCTTGGGCTCGCTATGCAGCCGATCGCTGTACCGCCGGAACTCAAGGCGAAGCTTAACCTGCAGTCGGAGACAGCGCTGATGGTGATGCAGGTGGAAGCCTCGAGTCCGAGTGCCGAAGCGGGAATTATGCTGGGCGACGTGATCGTCGGGATCGCCGGCGCGCTGGTCGAGGGCATCGAGCAAATCCAGCGCGCTCTGTCTAGCTCCAGGCGCGGGCATTCCCTCGACATCGAATATGTACGTGGCGGACAGCTCGCGTCAGCCAATGTGAAATTGGCGGACCGACCGCGAAACTGAAAACATCTAATCGTGCAGCTATGCAAAGTGCTTTCGTCGATAACTCGCTGCGAGGGGCCGCTGCTAAGTTGCCGGAACGTGCAATTTCGGTTGCGATCGCAGCCGGGTCCTCGGCAGTTCGGCAGAGATTGGATCAGCTAGCGCGGAACGCCGGAATGCGCGTCATCCCCGAATCCTCGAAGCACGATGTTGTTCTGTTCGGCATCGACGCCCATTTCAAACTGCCTGCGTCCACTGAAGCCCTGAATCTTTTAACGCAGCACAGCGCTGTTTGCATCCTTTGCGTGAAGGACGCACGTCCGATCCAGCCCGCCTCGCAACTATTGCAGGCGGGCATCTCGGCGATCCTTCCGATCGAAATCGATTCAGTCCAATTCCGCGCGGCGTTGCAAGCCGTTCGCTCCGGAATGCAAGTGGTGCATCCGTCTTTTCTTCGCGAGAAACACCGTTCTTCGACACAACGTGGCTCACCAGAGGAACTCACCGACCGCGAACAGCAGGTTTTGACGATGATGGCCGATGGACTCGGAAACAAGGAAATTGCTGGTCGCCTTGGCATCTCCACGCATACCGTGAAATTTCATATCAGTTCTATTCTGGGAAAGCTCGGCGCGGCCTCTCGCACCGAAGCTGTCACCATCGGGATGCGAACTGGAAGAGTGCTGATCTAGTCTCCAGTCGCGGGCTGCATCGAACGGCGGCGCATCGCCGCCTTGCGCGAGAAGCGCAGACGGAACCGGTCGAGATAGAGATAGACAACTGGCGTGGTAAAGAGCGTGAGCATCTGGCTCACGAGCAGCCCACCCACGATCGCGATGCCGAGCGGCCGGCGCAGCTCGCTTCCCGTTCCGCTACCCATAGCCAGCGGCAATGCTCCGAACATAGCGGCCATGGTCGTCATCATGATGGGGCGGAAGCGCAGCAGGCAGGCTTCCCTAATCGCCTGCTCGGGTGTTCGGCCGCCTTCGCGTTCTGTCTGCAGCGCGAAATCGATCATCATGATCGCGTTTTTCTTCACGATGCCGATCAGCAGAATGATGCCGATCATAGCAATGACAGTGAACTCCGTGTTGGTCAGCAGCAGGAAGATGAGCGCGCCAACCCCTGCCGAAGGGAGAGTGGAGAGAATCGTCACTGGATGGACGACGCTCTCGTACAACATTCCCAAAACGATATATACAGCGGCCAGAGCAGTGATGATGAGAATCGGCTCGCTCGAAAGCGAATCCTGAAATGCCTGCGCAGTACCCTGGAAGCCGCCGTGCACCGTGGTCGGCATGCCCATTTGGCCTTCGACAGCGGCGAGCGCATCCACCGCCTGTCCAAGCGAGACGTTCGGAGCCAGGTTGAACGAAATTGTGATCGCAGGAAACTGTCCCTGATGCGCCACTGAAATCGCAGTCTCCGACATCTCGAAGTGCGCGAACGCGCTGAGCGGGACCTCCATTCCGCGGGAGGAGTGGACGTAAATACTCTTCAACGAATCCGGACTTTCGCTAAAGCGCGGATCCACTTCCATGACGACGTGGTATTGGTTCTGGTCCTGGTACATGACCGAGACTTGCCGCTGACCAAAAGCTGAATAGAGCGTACTGTCGATTGCAGTCGGCGAAACTCCCAATCGAGAAGCGGTATCACGATCAATGACCACGGTTGCTTCCAGGCCGTGATTCTGCTGATCGCTGGATACATCGCGCAGTTCAGGCATGGTGCGCATTTTTTCGTAGAGGCGAGGTGCCCAGGTCAGCAAGTCCTGCAGGTTGTCGCCTTGCAGCGTGTACTGGAATTGGGAATTGCTCTGGCGTCCGCCGACGTTTACGTCCTGCACCGGAACCATGAAAAGCTGCGCGCCGGGAATGTGCGAGAGCTTCGGACGCAGCCGATTCACGATGTCAAACGCAGATTCCTTCCTTCCCTGCCCCAGCGGCTTTAGCTGGATGAACATGCTGGCGGAATTTAGCCCGCCTCTACCACCGGTAAAACTAATCGCCGTATCAATCGACGGATCTTTTAACACGATATCGTTGAGCGTTTGCAGCTTCACCGTCATCGCGTCAAAGGAGACATCCTGCTGTGCCAAAATGCCGCCGGAAATACGCCCCGTGTCCTGTTGCGGGAAAAATCCCTTAGGGATGATCCAGTAGAGATAGACACTCAATCCGATAGTCATGAGCGTGATCAGCAACACCAGAGGCTGATGATCGAGCACCCACTCCAGCGAGTTGCGGTAGCTTCCCAGCAGCCAATTAAAAGCGCGCTCGCCTGCATTGTAGAAGCGTCCATGCTTGCGTCCGTGCTCCGACCGCAGGAACTTGGCGCACATCATTGGCGTGGTGGTCAGCGAGAACACGAGCGACAGCGCTACCGCTGTACTCAGAGTGACTGCGAACTCGCGAAAGAGCCTGCCTACGATTCCTCCCATTGCCAAAATGGGAATGAAAACGGCAATGAGAGACGTGCTCATCGAGAGCACGGTGAAGCCGATCTCGCGGGCGCCGAGAAGGGCCGCCGGCATTGGCTTCATCCCGGCTTCGAGATGTCGCGTGATGTTCTCGATCACCACAATGGCGTCGTCCACGACAAATCCGGTGGAAATCGTCAGCGCCATCAATGAGAGGTTATCGAGCGTGTAACCTGCCATGTACATCACGCCAAATGTCCCGATGAGTGAGAGCGGAACTGCAACGCTGGGAATGATCGTTGCCCACCCACTGCGCAGGAACGCAAATACGACCAGAATCACCAGCACGACCGAGATGGCGAGCGTCCATTGGACGTCGGTTACCGACGCGCGAATCGTCGTTGTTCGATCCATCACCACTTGCAGCTTGATGGTGGGTGGAATCGACGCCTGCAACTGCGGCATCATGTCGCGCACGCGATCCACGGCGCCGATAATATTGGCTCCGGGCTGGCGAAAGATCACCAGCAGCACCGCGGGTTGCCCATTCGCCAAACCATCGTTATGTGTATCCTCAACCGAATCCTCCACGTCGGCGACCTCGCGCAGAAACACTGGCGTTCCATTTCGGGAGGTGACGATCAGATCTTGATACTGGTCGGCCTTAAATAGCTGGTCATTGGTGTTGATCAGATAGGTATCTCGTACACCTGAAACTTCCCCCTTGGCAGAATGAGCGTTCGCAGAGTTGATCGCCGAGCGCACCGCATCGATGCCCACATTAAGCTTGCTGAGCAGCAGCGGGTTGATTTCGACACGAACCGCGGGATGCGAACTCCCTCCCACGAACACGTTCCCGATGCCTTCGATCTGCGAGAGTTTTTGCGCGAGGATGGTATCGGCAATGTCGTACATCTGTTGCCGCGTCATCACCGGCGAGGTAAGCGCCATGATCAGAATTGGCGCATCGGCGGGATTCACTTTGCGCCAGCGTGGATTGCTGGGCAGATTTGCCGGTAATTGTCCCCGAGCAGCATTGATGGCCGCCTGCACGTCGCGTCCAGCGGCGTCAATATCGCGATTCAGATCGAACTGCAACGTGATGTTAGTCGACCCCAGGCCGCTGGACGAAGTCATCTGAGTGACCCCGGCAATGCGTCCGAACTGGCGCTCCAGCGGTGTTGCCACCGCAGAAGCCATCGTTTCCGGACTCGCTCCTGGAAGTCCGGCATTCACTGAAATGGTTGGAAACTCGACTTCCGGAAGTGGCGCCACCGGCAGCTTGGTATAAGCCAACGCTCCAGCCAGCAACACCGCGATACTCAGCAGCGATGTGCCAACGGGTCGCTTGATGAATGGAGTCGAGATACTCATGAGAATGCCAGTTCAACACTGAGGCACGGAGTCACTGAGAAATTCATCGCAAAAGTATTTCCCCGTGTCTCTGCGTCTCCGTGGTGAAGAATTAATCTGCTCCTGCCGGCTCCTCCACTGGATTCCCAATTCGGAAGCGACTGAACTTATGCGCCAGCCGATCAAAGTACAGATAGACCACCGGGGTTGTGTACAGCGTAAGCACCTGGCTTACCAGCAGACCGCCCACAATCGTGACTCCCAGCGGATGACGCAGTTCCGAACCGGTACCGCTGCCCAGCGCCAGTGGCAATCCACCGAATAGAGCTGCGAACGTCGTCATCAGGATTGGGCGGAAGCGCAGCAGACATGCCTGGTAAATCGCCTCTTCCGGCGGCTTCCCGCCCTCTCTTTGCGCTTCGAGCGCAAAGTCGATCATCATGATGGCGTTCTTCTGCACGATACCAATGAGCAGAATGATTCCTATCAATGCCACCACGCCGAACTCCATGTGGAAAATCAGCAGCGCAAAAATCGCACCTACGCCTGCAGAAGGCAAAGTGGAAAGAATCGTTACCGGGTGAATGTAACTTTCGTAGAGAACTCCGAGCACGATGTACACGGTGATAAGCGCAGCAAGAACTAGATAAGGCTCATTAGCGAGAGAGCTGCGGAATACAGCCGCAGTTCCCTGGAAGCTGGCGTGTACGCTGGCGGGAATTCCAATCTCCGCGCTTGCAGCATCGATAGCTTTGGTAGCTGCACCCAGCGAAGACCCAGGAGCCAAATTGAACGAGATCGTCGCCACCGGGAACTGTCCCTGGTGATAGATCGCCACCGGAGTCGTGTTCGTTTCAATTCGGGCAAAGGCGCTGAGGGGAACGATCTGCGACCTTCCCGATGCAGCACTCGGCACCGCAGCAATGCCGGAGCCGGTCGTGCCTTGAAGAGCGCCCGACGAAGCCGACGCGGTGGTAGTATTCGAGCTAGCCGCCGCTCCCACTGAAGGCAGTCCGGTGCCCCCTCCACTCGCTGCGGCAGGAGCTCCTCCGGGAGAGGAGTGTACGTAGATTCGTTTCAAATCGTCTGGATGGACCTGCTGATCAGGAGCAATCTCCAGCACAACGTGGTACTGGTTGAGCTGCGTGAAAATCGTGGATATCAGCCGCTGTCCGAAAGCGTCATAGAGAGTGTCATCGATCATCTGCGGCGTCACGCCGAGTCGCGAAGCGGTGTCTCGATCCACGACGAGATCAGCCTCTAAACTCCCGGAGCCCTGATCGCTGGCGACATCGCGCAATTCGGGAACCGACTGCAGCCTCTGTACCAATTTGGGAACGTAATCCGCGAGTTCCTTCGCGTTGGCATCCTCCAGCGTGTACTGATACTGCGTACGGCTCACGCGATTCTCGACCGTGATGTCCTGCACCGGCTGCATGTACAGAGTGATGCCGGATACCTGGCTCACCTTGGGCTGCAATCGTCGAATGATTTCGTCGGCGCTGGATTTGCGATCCTCGCGTGACTTGAGATTGATCTGAACGCGTCCGACATTCGGCGTCATGTTGCTACCGTCGACGCCAATAAACGAGGAGAGGCTCTCAACGTCCGGATCCTTCAACACTACGTCGGCGACCTGCTGCTGGCGCGCTGTCATAGCCTGGAAAGACGTGCTCTCCGGCGCCTCGGTGATCCCAAGGATCACGCCCGTGTCCTGTACGGGGAAGAAGCCCTTAGGAACGATATAAAAGAGAAAGAGCGTGAGAACCAGAGTTCCGACGGTGACGAACAGCGTCTCCGTCTGGTGGCGAAGCACAAAGCGCAGGGTTCGCCCATATTCCTCGATGACGCGATTGAACCACCGCTCCGATGTTCGATAGAACCAGCCTTCATGAGCCGCGTCGCTCTTCTTCAGAAGACGGGCCGACATCATCGGCGTAAGCGTGAGCGAAACAAAAGCCGAGACCAGAATGGTGACGCTCAGCGTGACAGCAAACTCGCGGAACAGTCTGCCGACGATGTCACCCATGAAGAGCAATGGAATTAGAACCGCGATGAGCGAAACGGTCAGCGATACGATCGTGAAACCAATCTGCTTCGAACCCATCAGCGCCGCTTCCAGAGGAGGATGGCCTTCTTCAATAAAGCGGTTGATGTTCTCAATCATCACAATGGCATCGTCGACGACAAATCCAGTCGATATGGTCAGCGCCATCAGCGACAGATTGTCGAGCGAGTACCCGAGGAGATACATCACGCCAAACGTGCCGACGATCGAAAGCGGCACGGCAACGCTGGGGATAATCGTCGCAGCGACGTGGCGCAGAAAAATAAAGATCACCAGCACGACCAAAACGACCGTCAGCATTAGCTCGAATTCGACGTCTTTCACCGAAGCGCGAATCGTGATCGTGCGATCGGTAAGCGGACTTACAGTGACGGACGGCGGCAGCGTTGCCTTGAGTTGCGGCAGCAAGGCGTTGATGCGGTCGACGACGCTGATGATGTTCGCGCCCGGCTGGCGCTGAACGTTCATGATGACCGCCGGCGTCTTGTTCATCCATGCGGCCTGCTGATCGTTCTCAACTCCATCGACGACGTTCGCTACATCCTGCACGCGCACGGGTGCGCCGTTGCGATAAGCGATGATGATTGGCTTGTAATCCGCGCCGGAGTAGATTTGGTCGTTGGCGCCGATGCTGAAGGACTGATGCGGTCCTTGTAGATTCCCTTTTGCCTGATTGGTGTTCGCCGCAGCCAGTCCACTGCGCAGGTCTTCGAGGCTCAGACCATACGATGCCAGTGCCGTTGGGTTCGCTTGAATCCGCACGGCTGGCTTTTGCCCACCGCTGAGAGTTACCAGTCCCACTCCGGGAAGCTGTGAGATCTTTTGCGCGAGGGTTGTATCCGCCAAATCCTGCACCTTGCTCAAAGGCAATTCTTTCGAAGTGAGCGCAAGGGTGAGGATGGGCGTGTCCGCAGGATTTACCTTGCTGTAAATCGGCGGATTCGGCAGATCGCGCGGGAGATACGTGCCTGAGGCGTTGATGGCTGCCTGTACTTCCTGCTCGGCGACATCGATGTTCTGTTCGAGGTTGAACTGCAGGGTGATGAGCGATCCACCATACGAACTGGTGGAGGTCATCTGGTTCAATCCGGGAATTTCACCGAATTGTCGTTCCATGGGCGCGGTGACCGACGAAGTCATCACATCCGGACTGGCGCCGGGATAAAAGGTCAGAATCTGAATGGTTGGATAATCAACCTGAGGGAGTGCCGAAACGGGAAGCTGGCGGTAAGCAACGATGCCCGCAAGCATGATGCCGACCATCAGCAGCGATGTAGCTACCGGCCGCAGAATGAAGATGCGCGACGGATTCATGCTCAGCTGGCGCTGCTTGCTCCGAGCGCCTGATCGGGAGGGTTGATCTTCCCTGGAGGGCCAGTGCGTTGCACCTCAACTTTATTGCCCGGCTGCAATCTCTCCTGCCCATCGGTGATCACGAGTTCGCCGGCATTGACCCCTGAGTCGAGCACGGCAACTGTACCCTCAGTCAATGAAACTTTGATGTTGCGCGAATCGACGCTCTTGTCCTGTTTGACGACATACACGTATGTCCCTTGCGATCCGCGCTGCACGGCGACCGCAGGAATCGTAATTGCCTTCTTGCGCACATAGACCTGCAAACGCGCGTTCACGAATTGATTCGGATAGAGCGCATTATCGCGATTGTCGAATACCGCCTTCAGGCGAAACGTTCCGGTATTGGGGTCAATTTGATTGTCGATCGTCTCCAGCCGGCCATCGGCGATCTGTTGCGTGTCGTCGCGATTCCATGCCTGCACTTCGAGGCGTCCGGAGCGCATGTGCTGCAGCACGTCGCGGAGATTGTCTTCGGGCAGAGTGAACAACACCGCAATCGGTTGCAGCTCGGTGATGACCAGCAATCCGTTCTGATCCGAGGCATGAACCATATTGCCGGGATCGACCAGACGCAGTCCGACCCTGCCGTCGATTGGTGATTTGATGTGGCAGTAGGTCAGGTTCAGCTTGGCGTTATTGATTTGCGCGTCGTCGGCGCGAACTAATCCTTCCTGCTGTGCCACGACAGACTGCTGCGTGTTGTATTGCTGCTGCGCAATTACGCCTTGTTTGTAGAGATCGGCATAACGTTGGAGGTCGCGCTGCGCGTTTTCAAAGTTCGCCTGATCCTTATACTTCGTGGCTTCGGCCTGCGAGAGCTGCACCTCGTAAGGGCGCGGATCGATCAGCGCAAGTTCTGCTCCTTTCTGAACCTGCTGACCCTCACGGAAGTTAACTTGCATCAACTGACCGTCGACGCGGCTGTGAATGGTGACCGTGTAGTACGCCTGAACGTTCCCAAGCCCCTCGAAGTAAACGGGAACATCGCGCTGCTGCGCCGGCGCTGCCGAAACCGGAACCGCACGATTCGCATCCGCTCCACCGCCCCGACGCCCACCGCCGCGGCCTTGTGCTTGAGCTTGCTCGCCACGAGACTTCGCCAAAGTTCTCAAACCAAGTGCACCGAGAACGATGACCGCAAAGATCACGATCACCCAGATCACTGCCTTGCTGCTGGTGCGGCGCTCCGGCGGAGGCGGCACTAACTCCGGCCCGGAGATGTCTTGTTCGGTAAGGTCTTGCGCCATATGCATATGTTCGGCTCCGGCACCCGAGTCGAACCCTCTAATTTACAGCATCTCAGCACATGACCATTCGTGGCTGAAGGGTCGGAAACTCTTGGAAGAGAATCGCGGCAGGTGCTGGCGTTTGTCGCTGCTCATCGGCAGCGACTCTCGCCTTCTTTCACTATCTGGTTAGACGAGCACACCGAAGGAAAAGTAGTAACAAATGCAGCAGGAACTGAGGTTAAGTTTTGTTAAAGAAAGCACTTGGAGAGATCGCTTGCGCCAATGAAAACCCGGCTGCACACGATCTTTGCTGAGAGCGGCAGCCTATTCGGAGTCTTTCGTCTTGAGCCGCGATCTGTTCTCTTCGATGAAGGCACGAAGCTCGTCGATTTGTCCGAGCAGGCGCATCCACTGCTCGTAATAGAGCGTGACAGGAAAGCGTCCGAGTCCATACACACTCACGCCGCCCTTTTCGCTCACGCGAAATTCCAGTTTGCCCGTCTTGCGCGAAGATAGTTTCTGCTCAAGCTCAGCGATTCGCGCCTTAAGTTCTTCTGCTGTAGGTTCAGCCATGGACAAACATTTTACCCAATCGCAGGTCCCCAACAGCCCATTCTATTGCTCGTCCGCCTCGCCAGCTTTCGCTGCTAACAGCGTAATCAACAGCGAAAACGTTTGGGAGTAACGACTGGCGTCCAAACAAACAGCGTTGAATCAATGGCTTGACGAAAAACCTCATTCTCCAATTCCATCGGAACAGCGAAGAACAGCGAAAGTATCCGTGAAGCGTCTCGTACGGTCATTTCTGATTTAGGAAAGCTGAACTTGCTCCCCGTACTTGCATTAGATGATGCACGGGCCGTGTTTCTGTGCAAGAAATTGTTAGGGACGCCCACGGTGCTATCAGTCAAAGGTGCTTTAGAGCCGATCATCCTTTCATGGCAGCTTCCTGGTTTCGCCGCTGTCTTACTTCTTTGGCCCGGTCGGCATAGTGTCGGTTAGTTTTTTGATGATCTCCTCCGCCGGTTTTCCACCTTTGCAGGTTGGATGGCCAAATCCGCTGGAGCTTACGCCGTTCTGGATGTCAAAGATCAGATTATCGCTCTGGCCCGGCGCGACTCCCATCGGAACTGCGTCGAGTCCCACTTTGTTGCGCACCTTCCACGCAATCACGTGGTCGGTGCAGGATGTATCGCCGCTCACGCCGAGTCCACCGACGAGTTTGCCTTCGTGGGTGTAGAGCGGGAGACCTCCGCCAAAGACGATCACGCCGCCAATGGCCTTGCCAACCATCGGGTCATCAGTCTGGCCGAATTTGGTTGGAGGACCAGCGAATGCTGCGGTGGGATTCGGACCCAGCATGGCGAGACCATAGAGGCTGCCCCCAGGCTGCGCCCCAGAGTACAGGTTTCCCGTGGAGAGAGCGAAGTCATCGAGGCTGAGCGCATTCGCCGTGTTCGCCTTCTCCGCGGCAATGAGCCGGCTGCCGGGCCATTGTTTCGAGCGATCCGGCCCGCTGAAGACCACGGCGCACACCGTTCCATCGCGATTCACCACCGCCGCCCATTCTTGGTTGCCCATGCCGCCGTTCGCGTCCTTCCCTTCTTTCACAACCTGCGTCAGCGTGGTCTTCAGCTTGTTGTAGTCGGGGACCTTGGAGCAGTCGGTGCCCTGCGCATGAGCAAGGCCACCGCCGAGCGTGAGGAGTGAGATCACCCCAGCGATGTAATGAGTGGGTAGTTTCATAGTTCTCTCCTCTAATTGCTTTTAAGAACGCTTGCTAACAGCTCTTGCTAAATACTCCTGCTACCAGCTTCTGCAACTCATAGGACTGTCATCCTGAAGCGCATCTTTTGCGCGAAGGATCTCCCGCGATGGTTAGGACTTAGTTGCTCCCTCTTGGCTCCTCCACCAGAACTCCGCGGTGTTGGGTCGAGGAGCCAAGAAAGTGCCTGTCTGCCCGAAGCCTTTTCGGGAGATCCTTCGGCCAAAAGCGGCCTCAGGATGACAATCGCGAAATCGTTTCTGACACAACCTGGGCTTCACCGCACCGTATACAAATACGCCGCAATATCCCGACTGTCCTGATCCGTCACTCCCATTTCGGGCATTACGGTGTTCGGCTCGATCGAGTGCGGATGCTGAATCCAGCGCGTGATGTTCTCCGGCGTGTTCGGCACCTCGCCGGCGATGAACACGCGCTCGTAAATTCCCGAAAGGGGAGGACCTACCAGACCGTTTGCACCGGCGACACCCGGAATCGTGTGGCACGTGTAGCAGCCGTATTTGCGAATCTTGTCCGGACCAAGCTCCGGATTCCCGTGCAGCATCTCCGCCGCTCTCGCGTACGTCCTCGTCTTTCCCTGGCGCGCCCAGGCGCTGAACAGCAGTGCCACCAAAATGACGACGACGATCGAAACGAACGTCTGAACGGTTTTAGCGCGCATGAGCAGCTCCTTTGGCCGACTTCATGAGCGCGGCCATGCGCGTGTACTCAAAGCGACGCTGCGACTCGCCCAGCCACGCGGCGAAGAGCGCGAGTCCCACGACCAGCAGGACGACTCCGGCAGGCACCCACATGATGAGTCCGCCGAGCTGCTGATCTTGCAGCGGTGTGAGCGACCAGTTCTGCGCCGTGCTGACATATGTCGGGTACCAGGCGCGCGGCGCGAACGTCAGCAGGGCACCAAGAATGCTGTTGTGCGCGGCCGTGGTGAAGACATAGACGACCGCGGCTCCGTAGCCGAGCCGTCCATGACGTCCGTGAATTAACGTCCACCAGAACAGCAATGCGCTGCCGAGGAAGCATAAATGCTGTACTGCATGAACGGCTTCGCTGTGCAGTGCCGCTTCAAACAGCGACGGAGCATGCCAGATCCAGAGCGCGACAGCGTGGATGATCCACGCGGCCCCGGCAGAAGAAATCGCAATCCATGTGCCGCGCCAGACTTTTGTCTTCGACAGTCGGCCCAGTCCTTCGCGCCACGATCGCGGCAGCGCCCACAAGAACGGTACCAGCGGTCTTCCCATCACCAGCAACGGAGCAGCGATGAGCATCAGCAGCTCGTGCTGTGTCATGTGTACCCAGAACAACTGCTCGCCTGCGAGATGCACGGGGGAATCGAGCGCGATGATGAGTGCGACGATTCCCGCGAAATAGGAAACGAATAGCCAGCTCAAGAGTCGCGCGCCTGTTCGTCGCCGCATTCGCGCATACCCAATGGCGTACAACGCTGCGGATACAAAAATGGGAATTATGACCGAT
>DATEMI010000236.1:0-2710 GCA_035275665.1 Terriglobales bacterium
GGGAAGAGTCGCTCCTCCCGGCAATAAAGACCGAGAACCCGCGGAAATGTGCCCCAGAGCCGTGGATGCGGACGCGGATCATTCGGCAATCCGTCAGAGCCGATCATGGTTGCGGGATGGCGGAGAATCGCGCGCACGTCGTCTTCGGACATTCCATGGTAGATCGCGCCTGCAGGTTGGAGACGCTGTGCAGCCTCCCGGTGAGATAGCGACCACTTCTCCGCGATCGACGCGAGCGTTTGTCCAGCCATCTCGGGATGAGGAGTCGACCAGGTGATCGTGATCGTAATCCGCTCGTCTACTTGCCGGAGATCGAGCGTACTTGACGAGGCTGCATAGGGATAGCAGTCCCAGCCCATCGAATTGTCGTTGTGAGCCCGATCGAGTGCCGACAAAACCTCACGGCTGCGCCCCCAATTATCGACTCCGGCGCACTTGAGATGAGAAATGACGAGCGGGACTTTTGCGTGCTCGGCGGTCTGAAGTGCCTCTTCAATAGCCGACAGCAGCTCAGCCGATTCGCTGCGAAGGTGCGTTGCGTAAATTCCGCCGGCGCTCGACAGCATGCCGGCCAGCGCCATGACCTCATCCGTCGAAGCCGAATACGCCGAGAGATAGGCCAGTCCCGTACTTAAACCGAGAGCTCCGTGATCGAGCGCCTCCGCAAGCTGAGACTGCATGGCTTTCATCTCGTTCGGAGTCGCAGCGCGGTCGAGCCGATCGATGTGGTTATTGCGAAGAGCTGTGTGGCCTACGAGCGCAGCGACGTTAACGGATGGAACAGTCGCCTTTAGCGCTTCCACATAGGTTTGGAACGTGGGATAGCGAAATGCGCCGGGTTTCCCGAGCAGATTCATCGGATCGGGAGGATAACCGGGCAAATGCACGGGAGCCGCACTGATGCCGCAATTGCCCACGATCACGGTGGTCACACCTTGCGACAGCTTGGGCAGCATGTCGGGCCGCTCGATTACGCTGGTGTCGTCGTGCGTATGAGCATCGATGAATCCCGGCGCAAGCACCTTGCCGCTTCCGTCGAAGATCTCCCGCGCGGCGTATCCATTCACTTCACCCACCGCAAGGATACGTTCTCCATCCATCGCGACGCTGCCAACACAAGTCTCGGCGCCGCTTCCATCAACGATGTTAACGTTCCGGATTATGAAATCGCAGCTACGCACTGGCCGGGAATTGTCGGTCGGAATCCGCTGAAACGCACGTACTTTTTACCACAGGCGGGACAAGCAAAAGGCGAGGGCTTCGCCACCTCATTTTTCCGCAACTTGCAAATCGAGTTGCACGCGATCTCCGTTGATGAGCACGAAGCCCGAATCCAGCAGCTGCTGACCGGTGCAGGAATAATCCGCATAACAACGCAGAGCCTTGACCGGTAAGACGAACTCCACCGACTCGGCACTCGGCGATACGGAAGTCTTGATCGTTGTGCTGAAATCGATTCCGTCAAATTCCACGTTGCCTGGAAAGTACGCCAGCGTCGCGCGGACCAGGTGCGCGATGTGTTCATCGAAGGCGAGCGCAGCCAGTTTGTAACGTGAACTGCCTGCAAGCGAGGCGTCCAGCGGCGTCTGCAGGCCGACTTGGAGGTACGCACCGTTATGAAAAGCGATGAAGTTCGGAGGAGCGTAGGAAACGAAGTGGGCCTGCGAGTCCAATTCCTTCAGCATGCGCGAGATGTCGGCATCGTATTGCACCGCCAGATTCCCGAGCATCTCGGCGTTTACGATCCGCGGAGGTGGCGTCGGTAATCCCAGCAGCTTTGGGTTCACGGTAGGGTCGATTGGCTGCGTCATGGCGACGGGTTGGAGCGTGGCGACTTCCGAAGCCGCCGGCTTGATGAGCTTTCGTGGATGCTCATCGCCTTTGGGAGGATCACCGGTCAACCACATCGTGAATGGCTCGCCATCGACGAGCACCTGTGCATCGAGTACAGCCGCTTGCCGCTGATCGTTCGTGGTCGCCTGAACCAGCCTTTCCGCTGCATTTTTCGGGAAGATGAAGACTAAGTTCTCGGCTCGCTCGGCGCCGATGCCCAGCGCGCGGCCGCGCAAGTGATGGGAAACTTCAAACGCGTATCCCTGGAAATCTCCGGCGCCGGCCAAGCGCGGCACAACCATGTTAAGCAGCGGAAGGACGACATCGGAGAAGTCCTGGCGCACGCGATGGTTGTAATCCATCAGCTTTTCAGAATAAGACGCGAAATAATTCCCCGTGATCACCAGGTCAACACGCCCGTCGTAACGGTCGAAATGGATGGATCGCTGATCCACAGCACCCTGTTCCGGCTGGGCGACGTCCACAACCCTGCTGAACGAAAACTGGTATGGGAATTTGTGCGCGCGCGCCTCGGCGCCGAACGCCTTCAGCTGGTCGAAGTACTTATCCTGGAGCACGCGCATACCATCGTCGGACATCTCCGACGGTGACAGCACCTGCGCTGACGCAGACATGGTGATAAAGACCAGCAACAACGCGATCAAACTATTTCTGAGCATAGACGACTCCCTTTTTGGGATAGGGCGGATCCGAGACCGCGCGGATGTACGCGAGCAGGGCCTGGATATCACTCTTACTAAGCGTGTAGCCGTAGGGCGGCATTTCTGCGGATTTGTTCAGCGCCGCGCCGCCGTGCGTGATGATGGCGGTCAAATCGGCATCGCTGATCTTGTTCAGCGCATCGCCCTCGGTGAAG
>DATEMI010000237.1:0-21799 GCA_035275665.1 Terriglobales bacterium
TGCTTCACGATTCCGCTCGCGACTACGCCGCAAGATAGCGGCGATCTTCTGAAACCGCCATTGGTAGGAATGTCGAAAGGCGAAAATGGGAACGCCTTCTAAACACATTTTGCTGATCGACGACGAAGACGATATTCGCGAGGTCGCGGCCATGAGCCTGGAGACGGTCGCCGGATGGCGCGTAACCTGTGCGAGATCCTGCGCGGAAGGAGTCAAACTCGCCGAGGACGCCGCGCCCGACGCGATCCTGCTCGATGTCATGATGCCGGACCAGGACGGGCCGCAAACCCTGCGCCTGCTGCGCCAGAACGCAAAAACGAAAAGCATTCCAGTACTCTTTCTTACAGCCAAAGTGCAGGCCATCGAGCGCCAGCGGCTG
The DNA here is from genome assembly GCA_035275665.1 of Terriglobales bacterium. Classification (GTDB taxonomy): domain Bacteria; phylum Acidobacteriota; class Terriglobia; order Terriglobales; family Acidobacteriaceae; genus Gp1-AA112. The sequence continues at coordinate 380 of DATEMI010000237.1, forward strand.
AAGGATATCGGCGCGTCCGGCACCCTTGCGAAGCCCTTCGATCCCATGAAGCTCGCCGATGAGATCGCACGGACGCTCGGATGGTGAGTGACTGATGAGCTCATCTGAGGAAGTCGCGAGAAAACTTGATGCGCTCTGGCAAGGATTTCTGCCCACAATATTGGCCCGTTTAGCCGCAATTGAAGTAGCAATCGAAAGCCTTGAGACCGGGCGCCTTGATCGCGAGCGAAATCGCAACGCCTCAGAGGAGGCGCATAAGCTCGCTGGCTCCCTCGGGATATTTGGACTTGCCTCCACGTCGGCAATGTCTTCCGAAATCGAGAACCTGTTATCTCAACCGGACTTGGCCGAGAGTATGGCTGCTGAGTTAAGAAAGATGTTTGACTCCATCAAGCGGGAAATCGAGAACAGATAATCTTCATCGGATTTCGAGATCTAACTTCTGGATTTCCGTCATGAACCGCTTTGGGAATAGATCTCGTTCTCGGCTCAAGCCGGCTGAAGATCATGTCAGCATAGAAAATCGATTTACTGGCCATTCTGCAATGCCTGGGTCCGAGCCTTCGGGATTTAAAAATATGTATTTTTCTATTGGTGAAACATTCCAGTTTGTGAGAGCGTATAACACAACAATTCCGATTCGGCGCATCGAGTACGAACAATGGCGAAGCCCAAAACAGGCGGTATTCCTAAAAACCGAAGTATCAGCCTCAAGGCTCTGGCCCAGCATCTACAGCTCTCTCCTACGACGGTTTCTCTGGTTATCAACCGATCGAAGGGAGCCTCGGCAATTCCCGAGGAGACGCAGCGACGAATCTTTGAAGCGGCGAAGAAACTGAATTATCGCCCGAACTTCTACGCGCGTTCGCTGCGCACGCAGCGTTCATTCATGATCGGCGTGCTGCATCCTGATCTGTCCGATTACGTCGCCTTGCTTACCAGCGGCATCGAAGATCACCTCATGCGCGAAGGATACTTTTACTTTGCCGCCGGACACCGCAACAATCCTGAACTGATCGAAGAATATCCGATGATCATGATGGACCGCGCAGTTGAGGGCATCATTATCATCGACACGCCGGTCGAACACTCGTTCCCATTTCCCGTGATCGCGATTTCGGGCCACCGTAATGTTGCCGGAGTTACCAATGTGGTAATCGATCATAAGCGGGCGGCGGAGCTTGCCTTGGAACATCTGGTCCGCTTGGGGCATCGCGACATCGCTTTCATGAAGGGCCCGAAGGTGAGCTCTGACAGCGAGGTGCGGTGGCAAAGCATCTGCGAAGTCGCAAGCAACATGGGATTGAAGATGCACCCGGAGTTGTGCGTGGAGATGGAGTTCAGCACGCCATTTCCCGATATGGGATATCCCGTTATTGAGAGGCTGCTCGCGCAAGGTGGGCACTTCACTGCATTGTTTGCCTTCAACGACGTGTCGGCAATCGGCGCCATTCGCGCATTGCGCGATGCCGGCATGGAAGTGCCGGACGATGTAGCCGTGGTTGGCTTCGACGATATTCCCAGCGCCGCTTACAACACACCCAGCCTCACCACGATCCGCCAGCCTCTCCGTCGCATGGGCGAAATCGCCGCTCAGACCCTGCTTGAGCGGCTGCGAACGAAAGGCGCAGCTCTGCCCGAAGTAGCTGTCGAGCCAGAGTTGGTGATTCGCGAATCGACGACCACCCGTCTAAAGCCATCCAATTTGCCGCGAGAATCAGAAGTCAACGCGAAGTAGCTCTAGAGAGTTTCTGATCAAGACTCGTTTTGAAGACCGGCCGCTATCGCGGGCTGTTTTTGCTTGGTAATCGCGTCCAGAAAAACGTGGTTCGAAACAATTAGAATTTCGAGCCATGCTCCGGAAATATCGATTTGTTCTTCTCCTCGTTGCTTTCGCCCCATGCCTGGCGAATGCTGAGCCGGTTACCTTCAAACGAGCCATAGAGCTTGCCATTCGCAACAGCACGGCTGTGAATTCCGCCGACGTGGATGTGAACCGATTGCAGGCCACGTACCAGGAGGCGCGCGATCAGTACATTCCGCAAGTTTATTTCGGTTCTGGACTTGCCTACTCCTTTGGTTTTCCGCTCGGCGAGCCCTCATTGTTCAAGGTGAGCTCAACCAGCCTGCTGCTCAACCAGGCGCAACGCGAGTTCATCAAGGCCGCTCGCAGCGACGTTCGCGCCGCGACATTGAACAAAGAGGAAAAGAAAGGGCAGGTGATTCTTGAAACAGCGCTCTCGTACTCCGAGCTGGACAAGAATGAGGCTTCCATCAATGTGTTGCGCCAGCAGGAAGACGCTGCAGTCAAGTTCGAAGACATCGAACAGCAGCGCATCCATGCGGGGGTAGATGCGCCGATTGAACTTACAAAAGCGAAGCTGAACACCGCGCGCATTCGATTGAAGATCGCCGAACTCGTCGCCGGAGCGGACACGCTGCGTATGCGGCTCTCACAGCTCACCGGTTTGCCCGCGAAGGAATTTGAGACAGTGAACGAGTCGATCCCGCGCCTGCCCGAAGTATCGCAGGACGAAGACCTGTCAACGCGGGCAGTGAACTTCAGCCCGATGGTCGCAAGTGCAAAAGAGCTTGCTTCGGCGAAGTTGTTTCAGGCGCGAGGAGAGCATAAGCAGCTCTATCCTGCCGTCGATCTTGTTGGACAATACGCGCGCTTCACGAAATACAACAACTACGACCAGTACTACAAAACATTTCGCCGCAATAACGGAGCAATCGGAATTGAAATTCGCTTCCCATTTCTGAACAAGGGACAGAAAGACCACAGCGAAGCCGCCTACGCAGATGCTCTGCGTGCGCGCAAAGACGTGGACGCCGCGAAAGAGCAGGTCTCAACCGAAACTCTGAGGCTGCAGCGCAGCGTGGCTCAGCTCAGCGCCGCGCGTGAAGTAGCCAAACTCGAATACCAGCTCGCGCAGAACAACACGGAAGCTTTGCAGGCCAAAGTCGATGGCGGTCAGGCGACCCTGCGCGATCAGCAGCAGGCGCAGCTGGATGAGAACGACAAGTACTCCACTCTGCTCGGTGCCACGTACGAGCTGGAGAAAGCCCAGATGCAGCTGATGAAGCAGACGGGGGATTTGGAGAAGTGGGCGTTGTCCACGCATTAGCGTTCGCGAACAAAACACGATACGGATCACGCGGATTAGACGGATTACACGGATAGCGCAAAAATTTGTGATGGCCATGTCTTCGAAGAGAGTGCCGTCTCACTCTAGCGATTGGCGATCACCCATTTCTTGTAAAGCCGTGTGATCCGTAGCATCCGTGGGATCCGTGTCGTGTTTTAGGTTTAGAGCTTGAAAAACCAACCAGTTACGTCCGCCACATTTTCTTAGCCCAGCGGGTTAAGAGTCGCGCTCCGGATGTTATATTTGACGTTCATACGCATGCCATTGAAAACCCTGTTCCTGAACCCTCCCTCGTTCGAGAACTTTGACGGCGGCGCTAGCTCGCGCTGGCCGGCCACTCGAGAGATTGAATCGTACTGGTACCCGGTGTGGCTTGCTTATCCGGCAGGCATGCTCGAAGGCTCGCGCCTGCTAGACGCCCCGCCTCACCACGTCTCCTCCGACGAAACCATCGAAATTGGCAAGCAGTACGAATTCCTCGTGCTGTTCACCAGCACGCCGGGCTGGCAGGGAGATCAGAGACTCGCCTATGCGATGAAGGCGGCGAATCCGAAGCTGAAGATCGCCTTTGTCGGACCGCCGGTCACCACCGCGCCAGATAAAGCTCTCACCGAATGTGACGCGATCGATTTTGTCTGCCGCCGCGAGTTCGATTACTCGGTAGTTGAATACGCGCAGGGCAAGCCGCTGGACGATATCCTTGGCATCTCGTACCGCAAGAACGGACGCGTTGTACACAATCCTGACCGTCCGCAGATTCAGGATCTCGATGCGCTGCCGGACGTAACGGACGTTTACAAGCGCGATCTTGATGTAACGCGCTACAACGTTCCATTCCTACTTCATCCGTTCGTGTCGCTGTACTCGACCCGCGGCTGCCCGGCGCAATGCACCTTCTGCCTATGGCCGCAGACGCTCAGTGGACATGCGTGGCGCAAGCGCTCCAGCGACGCTGTCGCCCGCGAGATGGCCAAAGCCAAAGAGTACTGGCCGAACGTGAAGGAGTTCTTTTTCGATGATGATACCTTCAACATCCAGAAGGCGCGTACAGTCGAACTCTGCGAGAAGCTTAAGCCGCTGAAGCTTACGTGGTCGTGCACCTCGCGTGTGACCACTGACTACGAAACTCTGAAGGCCATGCGCGACGCAGGATGCCGCTTGCTGATCGTCGGCTACGAATCAGGCGATGCGCAGATTCTGAAAAACATCAAGAAAGGCGCCACGGTCGAACGTGCGCGCGACTTCACCCGCGATTGCCACAAGCTCGGACTCGTCATCCACGCAGATTTCATTTTGGGACTACCAGGCGAGACCAGAGAGACCATTCGCAACACCATCAACTTTGCCAAGTCGCTCGATTGCGAGACCATTCAGGTTTCTGTCGCGCACGCCTATCCTGGAACCGAGTTCCACGACTTCGCCGAGAAGAACGGCTTTATCATCAACACTCAATCGATGGTCGACTCCGGCGGCCACCAGATGGCCCACATCGAGTATCCCGGCCTGCCGCGCGACTATGTAATGGAGATGGTCCACCGCTTTTACGACGAGTACTACTTCCGTCCAAAGCAGGTTTATCGCATTGTGCGCAAGGCGATCTTCAACAACGATGAGCGCAAACGCCTCTACAAAGAAGCAAAATCGTTCTTGAAGCTGCGTGCCGCGCGTAATCGCTACGTGGAAGAAGCGCGCAAGGCGCCGCTCCCCACGCCGGTTACTGCAGAATCACGCATCGAAGAGCCGGTGGAAGTGGGGACGGAGTAGAAGTAGGGGACAGGGGAGAGTTACAGGGGACAGGAACAGTATGTCTGGACCTTTTACCTCGACGTCCGAACATTTCAGCGGCTGACTACAAGCGACTAGTAATTGTTTCCCTGTAACCTGTTCCCTGTAACCTACCTCAAGCCACCAGCAACTTCTCCAAATCCCCAGCCGTCCCTGGAATCACTTGCTCATAGGTGCATTGCTCGGGCGCTTTATCAGGACGCCATCGCAGGAACTTGCAGCCGTGGCGGAAGCGGCCGCCGGAGAAGTGGTCGTATTGCACTTCGCAGACCAGCTTGTTCCGTAATGGAACCCATTCGGTTGAGCGCTCTGTTGACCAGCGGCTGGGGCCTCCGGGTGCATTGCCGCTGAAACCGCATGCTTTCTCGTCGGTGATGAATGGCTCCAAAGTCTTCAGGAGTCGCGGCCGATCTTCTGTTTTGAAGCTCGATGTAAAGCCGACATGATTCAGCTTGCCTTCATCATCGTAGAGGCCGAGCAGCAACGAGCCGACAAATTTACCCTTTGTCGCGTATCGGAAACCGCCGACCACACAGTCTGCTGTTCGTAGTCGCTTTACCTTGACCATGCCATTACGATCGCCGGAGTGATAGGGCTCGTCAATCCGCTTTGCAATCACGCCGTCAAAGCCCACCGTGGCGAGATTGCCCATCCAGCGCTCCGCAGTTGCGAAGGTGCGCGTAGCGGGGGAAAGTCTCACCCCGGCTCCCTTGGGAACTTCTTTGAAGAACTCTTCCAGCGCCTCGCGCCGGTGCTCGAGCGATTGGTCGGTCAGCCGCTTACCTTTTGCATCGACCAGCAGATCAAAGCAGAGAAACGTAGCCGGAGTTTCGTGCGATAGCCGACGAATGCGGCTCTCGGCTGGATGGATGCGTTGCAGCAGAGCGTTGAAGTCGAGATGGCCGGCGCTGAGGATTACGATCTCGCCGTCCAGGACAAATTGTTTGTGCGGCAGTTTCAACAGCGCTTTGATCAATTCGGGAAAGTAGCGGCCGAGAGGCTGTCCGGCTTTCGATTGCAGCAAAACCTCACTTTCTTTGCGAAAAGCCAGGCCGCGAAAGCCGTCCCATTTTGGTTCATACATCCAGTCTCCCGATTCGGGAAGACGCGCGGCGTTGCGCGCCTCCATCGGCGGGAATGGAGGCTTGATAGGTAAGCCGATGTCGGGGAATTGCGCCGGAAGTTCCTCGGCTGGAACAGCTCCAGCGAGGGGTTCTCGATGACCTTTTCTTGTTGCCATAGTTGGGCTTGATCTACCTTGACTTTGAGCGACGGGACATAACGTCGAACAAGCCGACGACTAAGAACGCGGTCAAAAAGCTCATCATGGCCGAGCACGCAATCATGAGAAGAACTGTCTTGGCGTCGAATGCTACAGAACTTCGCGACGCTGTGATCGTCAGTCCGACTATATTCAGGGCGAAGAGCAGCACCGCGAACATCCAGTGCCGCCGGTCAACAGAGAAGTTCACAAGCTGATTGTAACTGCCCAATCGCAAGCTCATCCCCGGAAGGGCTGGGATAGCCGTTCATCGATCGACCCGACCAGGCTCACGCGGCCTCAGGCTCCTTCGCCTCCGTCTGAGTTTGAGAGAGAGTTTGAGGTGGCACGATGTAAACCTCTCCTCCTCGAATCTGCGTTTCATAAACGTCAATCTTGCTCTTCGCCGGACCGGCGACGACGCGCCCGGTGTGTACGTCGAATTGCGAGCCGTGCCACGGGCATTGGACGGTGCAGCCTACCAGTGCGCCATCCGACAGCGGGCCGCCCTTGTGCGTGCAATGATCGCTGAAGGCGATCATGCCTTGGGGACAGCGGCCGACGACTACGCGTTCGTTGCCGACGCGTACCAGCATCATCTGGCCTTCGCTGAGCTCGCTCTGATTGCATGCTGGACGATCCCAGCTTTCCAGCCGCCGCTCTTTGAATCTTCCGGCATTCGCGTAGCGATGATCGACTCCAATCTGATTGCGGTAGGCGAGGGTGCCGCCGAGCCATCCGCTTATTCCGAGCAGGACAATGCAGGCGGTCATGAGACCCAGTTCGAATCCTCCTGGCTCAGCGATGGCACTGTAGCGGCGTACGGCAATCACGATGAATCCTATGAGGACGAGCACGTTCAGGCCGGCATGGAGCAGACCTCGTCTCTTTCCGCTGGAGCGTGGAGGGACAACTGTGAACCAGTCGATAGTGCCGGGTATGGCAGCGCAGAATCCGCCCACGATGCCAAGGATCGCGGAGTAATAGCTCGCAGCCCAGAGCAGCTCGTTGTTCGTGGCTTTTCCAATCAGGTCGAAGATCCAGCTGCCCACAAACAAGCCGATAGGCAGCACGATCAGCATGGGATGGATGGGATGAGACTTAATCTGCGCGCGCGATTGCATCAGGTCACCTCGGCCGGTTTTGGCTTACATAGACTGTTGCAAGTTGCGGAATTATGGATGGCCGAGGGAATCGGGTGATCGGGCGATCTGAAAACAAAGCACGATTTAAAGCGATTGAATCCTTCCCACCTGTGCCGCCGAGAGCAGGAAATCCAAAGGGAAACTGCTGCTGGAAATAAGTAACCCGGTTCGCGTTCTGGTCGTTCGCTCATCCGATGACCCGATGGTCCGATCACTCGATTCTGTACACTGCTGAGGACTCGCTAGAACTCCCGCATGACCGAATCTTGGCCGTTTTGGGTTGGCTTCAACCTGTTTGTGCTCGCGATGCTGGCGCTCGACATTGGCCTTCACCGGCGGCGCCCGACCATGAGTTTCCGGCAGGCGGTGGGCTGGACGATCTTTTGGGTGCTGCTGGCGGCGGCCTTTGCCGGATTGGTGTACCTGTGGCACGGGCACGGGGCGATGCTCCAGTTCGTTACCGGGTACGTCGTCGAGGAGTCGCTTAGTGTCGATAATCTCTTCGTCTTCCTCATTCTCTTCCGCTACTTCCGCGTGCCCAGCGATTCGCAGCACAAGGTCCTGATCTGGGGAGTGCTGGGTGCCCTTGTTATGCGGTTGATTTTTATCCTGATCGGCGTTTCCCTGCTCAAGCGCTTTGAATTCATCATTTACATCTTCGGCGCCATCCTGATTTACAGCAGCATCGGTTTGCTGCGAAGCAGCGAACCCGATGTCGATCCGGAAAAGAATTTGGTGCTCAGGCTTTTCCGGCGCTTCTTTCCAATTACCGAAAACTTTGAAGGCAAAAATTTCTTCGTCAAGCGCGACGGAAGCTGGATCGCTACCCCGCTCTTTCTTTCCCTGTTGGTAGTCGAAACGACCGACCTGATCTTTGCCGTCGACTCGATTCCAGCAATCCTCGCGATCAGCCGCGATGCATTCATCGTTTACACGTCAAACGTCTTTGCCGTGCTTGGGCTGCGATCGCTGTACTTCGCTCTCGAGCATTTCTTTGGAATGTTCCGCTTCCTGCATTACGGTCTTTCGCTGATCCTGATGCTGATTGGTGTGAAGATGCTGATCTCGCATTTCTACGAGGCGCCGCTTGGGATTACGCTGGGCGTCGTGATCGGGATTCTAGGAGTGTCGGTCGGTGCGTCCCTCATCTGGCCAGAGGCAGAAGTCGAGGAAGAATGACAGCACCCGGATCGTCAGGCCAGCCGTGGCTCCAATTTGAATCCAAGACCGTGCGCTGACTCCCGAATGCGAGCGTCGAGACTTAGAATTTCAATGTCGGGAATGACCGTACGTGCAATGAGTGCAGATGCGAGGTGTATCGCATCCAGCGATCTGAGAGGTTCCTTCGGAAATGGTCGCTGAACCCTCTCCACAATCTCCTCGCTGATGGGGAAAATGTGCCAGTTATGCGCAACGCCTATGAGTTGCCTTTTACAGTCCGCGGCTTCTGTCTCACTGAGCTTACCCAGACAAGTTGCCCGAATCAGGACTCTTCCACATTCGATAAGAGTTAAATCGGAACAACTCACGGTTTCAGCAGACTCCAGCAGTTGTTGCGCTTCAACGCCCCGTGGTTCCGTCAACAACCAACCGAGCACAGCGCTCGATTCGGCGTAGAGGTTCATCGATCTCCACGCTCTTCATTCAGAAGCTCACTCACCTCTTCTGCGCTCAGGAGCGCGGGCATCCGATGATATGCCGATGGATCATTTACCCCTCCGATACGGACTAAGCCTTTCCGCGCCATTTCCAAGAGCCCCGGAGGTAACGAAGTGTCGGCCTCTGCCCGGCCTGGGGGCCTTATCTCTGCTACAACTTCGCCTCGATCAGTGACCAGAATGGTTTCTCCCGCACGCACCCGGCGAACGTAGTCGCTCAATTGATTTTTCAATTCACGCAAGCCGACAGTTCGCATGTAGATCAATGTAGCCACATGAAGCTACATTGTCAATAATTTGTTTATATCTGCGGGGCTGAAGCACCGGCCGCGAGTTCGCGGAGTGAGTCGAAGATCTCTGTGCGGCAAGTTGAGGTCGGCGCAATGGAGTCGAGTGCCATGGTCGCAGTGAAATGCGGCGATTTTTGGCTAAAGGCAATGCTCAGAAATTGGCGGTCCGGATGGCTGAGCAAGCTGGTAATCACGGACGTGATCTCGCGCTGCCAGTCCTTACGCGTGGTGAGAATGAACGGCGTCGTTTGTTCGAAATCCCAGCCGGGAGCGTCCGGCGGAAGATCTTTACGGGTTCGTGCGAACAAACGATAGCTCTGGAGTTCAAGTGAGAACGGCGGAGCCCAATCGAGGTCAGCCTCGAACATGAGCGTTTCTTGCGACTTCTTGATTTTGCTGACCAGCCAATTAAGCGGAAGCTCTTTCGGGATGAGATTCACTCGCAAGCTAGCGTTATGAAAGGCATTCGCGCGTAGCTTCACCGGAATGTGGAAGTTCGAGGCGCCGTTCCACTTCACACCGGCAACGTGTCCGTGGCTGCAGAGCAGATCTTCAATCCAGCCCAGTACCTCAAAAGCGCGCTTTCTCGACCTGCGCGCATAATACACATGCCACGCAAGCAGTGCAGCGACAGCGATGGCGAAATAAAGAAGAGCCGGGCCGATCATTACCCCATGATAGATGCCCTTAGATGCATTGTAGATGTGCGTTAAGTTGCTGGCCATTGGTCACTGGCAACTACCGTATGAATGCTTCGAATGCTGCGCGATACGGTTCAGGGAGCGTTCGCTTTTGCATTCGAGAGTTTACGACCAAATGTGTTGTTTCGCCTTCGGCCAGAACTGTCCCATCATGCTGGCGCAGGATGTCGTAGCCGAAGTGAATCAACGATCCGCGAACATTGCGCAGCTCGGTTCGGATGATGATCGCTTCGTCGTAGTAGGCCGGAGATTTGTAGCGGCAGCGCGCATCGACTACGGGCAGATGACAATCGGCCTCGAGTTCCATCTGCTTGTATTCAAATCCCAGGCTGCGCATGAGCTCCACGCGCCCAATTTCCATCCAGATGAAGAAGTTCGCGTGATAGACAACACCCATCTTGTCGGTTTCGGCGTAACGGACGCGAACGAGAACTTCATGAGCTCTAGGAGCGGCCGGATGCGTCAATGTCCGCTCCACTGCGGCTTGCGCTTTTCCAGAAAAGCTGTGATTCCTTCGCGAAAGTCGTGCGTCTGACGAATGCGCGCGTTTTCCTCAATCGATGCTTCCACTCGACGATCGAGTTCTTCATTCACGTTTTGCGACAGGAGCTGCTTGGTCGCGCGCAGCGATGCCGCACTGTTCTCCATTAGCACATGCGCCAGTTCGTGAGCGCGTGCGAGCAAGTGATCGGGGCTGACGATCTCGTTTACTAGGCCGAGACGCAAAGCTTCTTCGGCTCCGAAAATGCGCCCGGTCAGCAGCAGGTCGCGCGCATGCTTCTCGCCGACTTGCCGTACCAGGAAATTGGAAACAATCGCAGGAACAAATCCGATTCGGACCTCGGTGTATCCGAACTTTGCCTCGGGAGTGGCCAGCGTGAAGTCGCAGATCGTCGCGATTCCCGTCCCGCCAGCGATGGCTGCCCCGTTCACTGCGGCGATCGTCGGTTTGGGAAAGTCGTAGATCGATCGGAAAAGACGCGCCATGGTGCGCGAGTCTTCTACATTCTGCTCGTGGGTACGCCCGACCAGCGCTTTGAGATTCTCGAGATCCATTCCGGAGCAGAACGCTTTTCCCGCGCCAGTGATGATCACCACCTGTGAACTGGACTCGCGCATATGGTCGAGCGCGTGTTGGAGATCGGCGATCAGCTCGTAGCTGATGGCATTGCGTTTATCTGGTCGATTCAGCGTGAGCAGAGCAATACGATTGCTCTCGTGCAGGGTGATGGTCTGAAAGTTCATTGAAGTTGCGGTGACGCCGAACCGATCGCGATCAATTGTGACATCTTCAAAACGTTATCGAGCGATTTCCGAATCGGAACCTCGGCTCCCAATTGCTTCAACGCCTCAACGACAGCTTCAGTCGGTATATTTCCCACAAGCTCATCCTGAGCAAATGGACAACCACCGAGTCCCCCGAGCGCCGAATCGAAACGGCGACATCCGGCATTGTACGCGGCCTTGATTTTCTCCTTCGCATCATCAGGACGGCTGTGCAGATGTACTCCGATTTCGAGATGATCAAATCGACCGGTGATTGGCCCAACGAGGTCTGCGATCTGCTGAGGAGATGCTAGCCCGACAGTGTCGGCCAATGAGATCTGCTCGACTTGCATCTCGGCGAGCAGGTCGACTGCCTCCATCACTTCCTGCACATTCCACAGATCGCCATTGGGATTGCCGAAGGCCATGGAGATGTACACCACAATTCCCAATCCGGCATCACGAGCTTTCTGCTCAATCGCTTCCAGGACATCGATCGATTCATCGAGTGTTTGATTCTGATTGTTTTTGAGAAAAGTCGGCGAGATCGAATAGGGAAATCCGAGTGTGCGGACGGCATCAGTGGCGATCGCACGCTCCGCGCCTTTTTCGTTCACCACGATTCCGATGATCTCGACGTCGTCAGGCGGATCCAACTCTTTCAGCACCTGCTCCGAATCGGCCATCTGCGGAACGGCTTTCGGCGAAACGAAAGAGACGGCGTCAATGTGTTTGAATCCGGCTCCAACCAGCGCACGCAGATATTGCGTCTTCGTCTCGGCAGCGATCTGGTGCTTCAACCCTTGCCATGCATCACGCGGACATTCGATGAGCTTTACAGCCATGTTTAGGTTTGTAGGACACCCACACTGAATTTCGGGATGTCAGGATTGAGCGACGCCGCTTCAAGCGCGACGATCAGCACGTCGCGCGTTTCCAATGGATCGATGATTTTGTCGATCCACAAGCGAGCGGCGCCATAGCGAGGATCCATCTGCTCGTCATACGTTTTCTTCATGGATTCGTACAACTCTTTCTTCTCAGGCTCGCTCAACTTTTTTCCACCGCGTTCGAGTTGTTTGATCTTGATCTCGACCAGCGTGCCTGCAGCCGACGCGCCGCTCATCACCGCGTATCGGGCTGTGGGCCAGGCGAAGACGAAGCGTGGATCGTAGGCTTTGCCGCACATAGCATAGTGTCCCGCGCCAAAGGAACCGCCGATGATCACGGAAATCTTGGGTACGACGGAATTTGATACTGCATTTACCATTTTCGCGCCGGCTCGGATAATGCCACTCCATTCCGCGTCACGCCCGACCATGAAGCCATTTACATCGTGAAGGAAGATCAGCGGAACGACGTTCTGATTGCAATCCATAATGAATCGAGCTGCTTTTTCTGCCGATTCGGTATAGATGACGCCGCCGAATTCGACGCGTCGCTCGCCCGAGTGTTTATCCAACTCTGGCACGTTGGTCTTCTGATTCGCGACGATTCCTACGGCGAAGCCGCCGATGCGCGCGTATCCACACAGAACCGTTTTGCCGTACTCAGCCTTGTATTCGTCGAAGCGGCTGTCATCGACAATGCGTCCGATGATTTCCTTCATGTCGTAAGGCCGAGCGGGATCGGCATCGATGATGCCGAGCAATTGTTCTTTAGGCAAAGCTGGCTCTTCGCGATGAACCCGGCTGAACGGTGCACTCGGACGCGCTCCCATCTTTTCAACCAGCGAACGAATACGAGTGATGCAGGCTTCGTCGTTCGGTTCGCGATAATCGACCGTGCCCGAAATCTGCGAATGCATCTTCGCTCCGCCAAGTTCTTCTGCTGAATACTTCATCCCGATCGCGGCTTGCACCAATGCGGGTCCAGCGAGGAATAGTCCGCTGCCTTCCGTCATCAGGATGTGATCGCACATCACGGGCAGATAGGCGCCGCCGGCGACGCACATTCCCATGATGGCAGTGATCTGCGGAATGCCCATGGCCGACATCACGGCATTATTGCGAAAGACACGCCCAAAATCGTCGGTGTCTGGAAACACGTCTTCCTGTAATGGTAGAAATACTCCGGCTGAATCGACCAGATAAATCGTAGGAATGCGATTCTCAATGGCGATGTTCTGAGCGCGAATGACCTTCTTGGCCGTCATGGGGAAGAACGCGCCGGCCTTCACCGTGGCGTCGTTGACGATGAGCATGAACAGCCGCCCGTGCACACGTCCCAGCCCGGTGACAACGCCGGCTCCGGGAGCGCCGCCCCACTCCTCATACATCTGGTAGGCTGCGTAGCTGCCCAGCTCCAGCAGTTCCGTTTTAGGGTCGATCAGCCGGGCCAGGCGCTCGCGAGCTGTCAGGCGGCCTTTGGCGTGTTGTGAATCGATGGCCTTGGCTCCGCCGCCCTCGCCAATCTTTTCCTGCTCGCGCACAATGGTGCCGACCAGATCAGCCATTGCTCGCGCGTTCTTTTGGAAGCGAGGTGAGCTTGGATCGAGCTTGGAAGTAATAACGTTCTGCGGGTTGCTGACGCGGTTCTCTGCCATTAGGCTCTCAGACGAAACCTTCTAGGGTAGCAAACCGCGCCAGAAGTTCCTTAGCTGCCCGGGTGATATTCGCGCTCGGTGTGTCCCTGCAACTGCGAGCGGTAGAAGTAGACATCACGGAGATTGCCGGTGCTATAGCGTTTGGCCTCATCGTCGAAATGGCGAGATCGAGGATCGCCGCTCTCGCCTCCAACCTTCACTGCCCTCGCTCGAATGCGATCTCCGAACTCGACCACGGCAACGAAGCTGTTTCCAGCCGTGCCGTACCACTTCTTGGTTCCCGGATATGCCCGGGCGCTGAACGAAGCCAGCGACCCCCAGCGGGAGTAGGTGAACCCAACGGGAATGCTTGGATCCGCGTCGCTGAACTGCGGAACGATACTGTCGTTGACGCGCTGAAAGCGATTGATTTCTCCCCATGGAGTCTTCCAGGAGCCGAAATCGGCGATGAGCTTATCAATTGCATCGGAAAGTGACTTGAGCAACTGTTCCGGAGAAATGCTTGTAGCTACGTAGTCGCCCGTGGCAATTCCTTTGTTGCGGCCTTGTCGCCCAACGCTCCGCCAGACGTCCTCACCCCAGAACACTGCAAGGGCTGTAGGGATTGAATCGACTTCCCAGCGCAAATCCCAAGAACGCAGAGTTCCAATTTGGTCCGCCAGTTTGGCTTTCAAAGGATCGCTCGCCGGCAGCGCATCCCATGCCTTGACGAGGGCGGGAATGGTCTTCTGGAACCAGGGCAGATAGCTGTCGAACGCGGCTGTAATGAGCGAAGCGACTGTGAAGTCTTTCTTTCCCTCGAGAACGCGTACAGCATGAAGTCCGCGTGCAGTTTCGCCACCCATTTCGACGTACGCGGGAAAGTCTTCCTTTTTCGGACTGCTTGGCCCGGCGGCAGACCACGGCGCATTATTTGAGTTGTAGAGCCATCCGCTTTTCGGATTCAGTAAATGCGGCGTTTGGTCGATCGACAGCTCACCTTGCCACTCTGTTGCCGGATTGCTGCCGTCCACAGGCTTGGTCCAATCGAATTTGGTGTCCCGTTTAGGAATGAAGTTGCCGTGGAAATAAGCGATGTCGCCGTCAGCATCGGCGAAAATCGTGTTATTCGACGAATTCGCCTTCAGCTCCATCGTTTTCAGATACGACTTGTAATCTCTCGCTTTGGTTCGCGTGAACGACTGAATGAGCTGCGGGATCGGCTTCTGCATCAAGCGCACACTCACCCATTTTCCGTTTTCCTCGCGCACTACGGGACCGTGATGAGTGCGATAGACCGTGAACTTTCTTTGCGCCATTCCCGTTTCGGTCTTATAAGGCACGGTGATCTCGCTTGCAATTACCGGCCGCTCTTCGTTTCCATACTTGTAAAAGAAGCGGTCCCCTTTTTTCTGCACGGTCTCGAGATATTCGTCGACGGCATCGACTCCACTGGAAGTGTGCATCCACCCTACTCGGTCGTTGAATCCTTGGTAAATAAAGAACTGGCCCCAGGTGGCGGCGCCATAGGCATTCAGGCCCTGGTCACTCACCATTTGCAGCTCGGAGCGGAAAAAGAAGTCAGTGTGGGGATTGATTAGTAAGAGAGCGTGATGGTCGACAGTGTTGGACGGAGAAATGGCAACGCCATTCGAGCCACTTGCCTCAGAATCCCGTTCTTCCAGCGCAGCAGTCGTCTGGGCCGACGGAGCTCCGCCGTAAAACGCCTCGAGCTCCTTCAAGTTGACGCGCTCGACATCTCCACCGATGCTGCCTTCGGTGAACGTAAGCGCCATCCAGGGTTCGAATCGCTGGATAACCCGCGGTTTCACCTCGGGATGTTTGTATAAATAGAAGTTCAAGCCATCGGCGAAGGCGTTCATCAAATCCTTCAGCCATGCCGGACTCGCTTCATAGTCATGCTTCATCGCTTCAGGATCGATGAAGAGCTTCATCCTCAGATCCTGATAGATCCTCGATTCGCCCTCGGCCTCTGCGAGCCGTCCCATGGCGTTAATGTAGTTGGTCTCAACGCGATTGAAATCATCTTCGGCCTGCGCGTACTCAGCGCCGAAGACCGCATCGGCGTCGGTCTTCCCATACACGTGCGCAATGCCCCAATCGTCGCGAATGATAGTCACATTTTTGGCCTCTTGCTCCCACTTCGCGATATCAGACTTGGAAGGTTGCGCAGCAAAAGACGATCCACATAGCAGTACAAGTACGATCAACAGGTTTTTCATGAAGAGTCTTCCGTGAACCAGTGTTATGGAATGTCTGGTTAAGAGCCAAACCGATCGCGCTGCCATGGTAACGCAGGAAGGCGCCATTCCACTCGCAGATGGAATGGCGATGGCGCCTTAATGACGTGATTAGAAATCGATGTGCAGTCCGAGTTCGAGCACTCGAGGCTGGTTGAGCTGAGTACTCAGCACGCCGAAAGTCTGCGGAGACTGCAGCGACAGCGAGGGATCGTTGAACTGGACATGATTGAAGACGTTGAACATCTGCAGCGACAGCGTGCTGCTCACGCGCTCTGTCCACTGCAGCTTGCGGGCGATGTCCAGATCGAGGTTCCACCGTGCCATTCCGCGCAGGTTCCCGCTGAAGTTGCCGTTGGTGGCCTGGCTCAGCAGAATAGGCGCGTAGGACTGAAAAACCGCAACTGGATTCGCAAACAGGTTCAGTCCGGTTCCACCCTTTGCTGGATTGCCGCTGGTAGCGATGTTTGTCGCCGTGTCTCCAGTCACGCCCGAGTGAACGCTGTTGCCGAAGGTATCGGGCTTCAGCGCCATAGCACTTGCAGTTGCGGACGAGGCCTGACCAAATTCCTGAGATGAGCCGACACCAACTTTCAGGGGAAGGCCACTATACCAGGCAAAGATCGGGCTGAAGGACCAATCACGAATCAGGTGGTTCACAAATCCTGGATTCTTGCCAAAAGGCTCCATGTAGGTTCCCAGAATGTTGAGAACGTACTTGCGGTCGAAGGCGGAGTTGCCGTAGCCGTAGTTCAGGTTGTAAGAGTTGGGGACAGTACGATCGACGTCCTGAATTCCGCCTGCCGTATTGTCAAGCGAATGGGAGTAGGTGAGGTTGGCGTCGAGCGTGAGTCCTCGCCAATTGCGTTCGTGCAGTGCGATGAAGCCGCCATTGTAGTTGGCATGTCCTTCGCTCGCCCAGAAGAACATGCTGTTCGTAATTTGGTTGGCTGCAGCTGTTGCCGGTCCCGTGACAAATGACGGCTGAATGTTATTCCACAAATTAAATACTTGATAGGCCTTAATATTCGAACTGAACTTTGATGCCACTCCCGCCGTGCAGCTAGAAGTGCATAGAGAGCTGCCTTTAAGGATAGTTTCAAAGAACGGCTGCGCAGCTACGGGCGTGCCGGCTCGCAACGCTGTCGCGACATTATCAAAGGCTTGGGCAAAGCTCTGACCACCAAACGTCATGAAAAATGGTGCCTGATCGAGCTGCAGTGGCGAATAAATCCCGTGCGCGATGTGCCCAATGTAACCAACCTCCAGAACGGTGGTGTTTGAGATAGCACGCTGCACGGTCAAATCGAATTCGTGATTTCGACCTGGCGCGTAGTTCGGGTCCATTTGAAACGTCTGGGGAATGCGTGTCTGATTGGCGTCCGGAATATTTGCATTTCCGGGAATGAGAGGGATCGTGTTGAGCGCGGTCATTGCTGGCGTATTTACCGAACTGCCGTCTACGCCAATGCGAAATGCGGTGCTCGGATCGGACTTGGCTCCGGTGGAGCAGACACCCGCCCTGTTGGGTCCCAGGCAAGTCAGCGTCTGTTGGAATCCCACACCTTGGAGTCCATTAATGACCTTCTGCACGCCATTCAGGCGGTCGTAAAGCTGAGAGTATCCGCCGCGGATGACGGTCTTGTTCTCGCCAAAAACCCTGCCCAGGAATCCGTCTCCAAAATGCGGATTCCATGCCGCAGCAACGCGTGGAGCAAAATCCGTCCAGACCGGGTCCCAGGGATACTTGCGATGCAGGCTTCTGATGGGCGCAAAGCCAATCTCCGGGTTATAAACCTGGCCCTGCGTCGCCGCCTGAGTTCGTGCGCCGAGATACTCCACTGGCGTGACGATATTCCCATTTTGGGTAAATACCATCATCGATTGTTTCCCCGTGATTTCGTACGGAGGCGTGTCATACGACCAATTCAAGCCAAAGTTCAGTGTCAAAGTGGGCTTGATGTGCCAGGCATCGTTTAAATAGAGGCTGTAATCGTCATAGCGCACGTCGTTATCGGTTGGCGTACCCAGCGGATTGGGCTGCAGTTGTGCGTTCCGCGTTCCGAGAATGTTCGCAGCATCCACCAGCCCGAGCGCAGCAGCATACAGATTGTTCCAATTCGCGGTTTGAGCCGCCGATAAACCTGCAGGAATATTGTTCCCGGGGATGTTTACGCCATTGGCGGCAGTCAACTGATAAACCACCTGCGTCAACGAGGAGACCTGGCCGTCGTTGCGGTTGAACAGCACGGCAGAACGCGCCGCCGATCCGCCGAACTGGAACAGGTGATTACCGCTAAGCCATGAGACATCGTCGCGATATTCATAGTTGTGGCCATCCCACCTGCGTGTACGCACGCTATTTGTATCGACATTCATCGGCACCAGGGCACTATTCTGAGACTCGCCTCCAATCTGCAAGGCAGCCGCGGCTCCGGCATTTTGCGGAGTAGCACCGGCAGTGTTCCATTGCCAGAAGTCGCGCAGGTACGAGAAATTGAATTGATTCGTGATGTTCGGCTTGAGCTGACCGGTTAGACCAGTCACAAAATAACGCGGCTGTCGCGGAATCGAAGCCGCTGATGTGGGATTTCCGCTGACATCGCCAGGAAGCAATCCACCAATGTCGATCTGCTTGTCGACGGCAGCGTCCTGCTCGAAATAGCGATAGCTGCCCATCAATTGCCAGTTTTTGGCCAGATCATGATCTAGGCGCAGAACGCCGAAATTTTCCTTGATCGGCAGGTTCACGGCTCCCGTGAAGCCGATCGTGTTCAGACCATCCCCCATGGAAACGTCGTTTCCCTGGGGGAGCTTGTTCCAGATCTGCGAAACCACTGGACTAATCCCAATTCCCCGCGGATCACAGGCTGACGTGCCGTTTCCGCACTGCGTAGATGTCGCCAGGTTGTAGGAGACGATATTTCCGCCGGCATCAGGGAAACGAAGAATGCCTTGCCGCAACGTTGCCGATGGCACCAGCTTCTGAATTTGCGTAATTTGGGAAAGCTTTCGTCCTTCGTAGTTGGCGTAGAAGTAGGTCTTGTTCTCGCCCGGGATTCCCGGAATGAAACCGCCGAAGCTGCCCCCGTAGCGATTGTCGTGGCTTTCAGGACGGCGCTGATTGTGGAAATTGCGATCCCAGCTATTGGCATTCAAAGCAGAATTCTGGAAGTATTCGTAGGCAGAACCGTGGAAAGTGTTGGTGCCACGTTTGGTTACAAGCAGAACCTGGCTTCCGGCCGACCCGCTGAAGCTGGCATTTGGATTGTTGGTAGAAACTCTGAACTCCTGAATACTCTCGGCGGGAGTCGGGATCGGTCCTTCCGGACCTCCGCGGAAATTTGTGTAGTAATCGGAGTTCCCCGAGACGCCATTCGTGATGTTGCTGCCGTCGAGGAGAATCGTGTTCTGGTCGC
Source organism: Terriglobales bacterium (assembly GCA_035275665.1). Classification (GTDB taxonomy): domain Bacteria; phylum Acidobacteriota; class Terriglobia; order Terriglobales; family Acidobacteriaceae; genus Gp1-AA112. The sequence continues at coordinate 19,842 of DATEMI010000237.1, forward strand.
TCTGCGCTCCTGCGACCTGTCCGCCAACCGAACTGCCCTGATTCCCCTGCTGCAAGGGCGCCGAAGCTGGCTGCAGCAACAAAAGACTGGAAACGCTGCGTTGCTGGGACGGCAGAAGCAAGAGCGTGTTGCCGCCTAGAGTTTCGCCCACTGTTGCATCGAGAGTCTGTAAATCCGCTCCGCCCGTGCCTGTCACTTCCACTGTTTGTGAAGCTTGTCCAACCGTCAAGGCAAGATCCACCGTGAACGACTTACCGACTTCCACCGTGACGCTCGAAGCTGTAGCTCGAAATCCCGCGCCTGTAGCTTTGATCGAATAGTTACCGGGATTGACGCTGGCGAAGTTGTAGCGTCCGACCTCGTTCGTAGTCGCAGTGCGCTCCTGGCCTGTAGCAACGTCGTGCAACGTGACAGTCGCGCTTGGAATCACTGCGCCCGACGGATCAGTGATTACACCGAACACCGTTCCCGTATTCGCGTTTTGTGCTGAAGCTGAAATTGCAAGAACAAGCAAGAAGAGCAGGAAAGAGGAAACAGTCTTGGCCCACTGCATGGAAAACCTACCGCCTTTTCACGATTTGGAAATTAATTTTGCGAGAGCTAGGAGCGCGATGTTACTGAGAGCTGAAGCTCGAAGTCAATCCAGCTCTGCTGTTCGCCGCGCGATTAAATCTAAACAGCGCATTAGAGGATTCGAGGCAATTTCGCAAACGAGTCCGATACTCTGCGCATCCCGCGCTTGGAGCCTTTCAGCCCCGACGAACATTTGCAAAGCTCTTGCTTGCCCGACTAAATCTGAAAGACGCTGCGTACCGCCCCAGCCGGTGATCAGCCCAAGGGCTGCGCCGCGATGTCCAAATATCGCATTCGCGGAGCACACACGAAAATCGCATGCGAGTCCAAGGTCGAGTCCGCCTCCCATGCAATAGCCCGAGATTGCGGCATAAACCGGGGCGGGGAAGTGATCGACTACGTTCATAAAGCTTTGGCCGTGTCGCGCGAACTCACGAGCATCGGAGCTCGCCAGCGCAGCAATTTCGTTTAGATCAGCGCCAACCGAGAAGTATTCGTCATTTCCCGTGATGATAAGAGGCTTACATTCCGGTTTTGTCGGCGCAGCTTCTGTCAATCGTTCAATCAGAATGGTCAGGGCCTGCACGCGCGCAAGCGTCAGCCGGTTCATGCGATCAGCTGAAATCAAATGAATGATGCTGCAGTCTTCGCGCGATTCGAGAATGAAGTGCTCAGTCGCGGACTGCACTCGTTCTAGGCAGGAATGCCGCGCGGTTTCACGTTGGCGCGGATGAATTTTACAATCTGCTCCATAGGAGTTCCCGGTCCGAAGATGCCGGTGACACCGTACTGGTTCAAATGGGGAACATCCTGTTCTGGAATAGTTCCTCCGAGGACGACCAGAACATCGTCCATCTGCTTCTCTTTCATCAGTGAAACCACTCTGGGAACGATGGCGTTGTGAGCGCCCGAAAGAATGGAAAGGCCGATCACGTCTACGTCTTCCTGCAGGGCCGCGTTCACGATCATCTCCGGCGTCTGCCGTAGGCCGGTGTAGATGACCTCCATGCCAGCATCGCGCAGCGCGCGCGCAATCACCTTGGCGCCGCGGTCATGACCGTCTAGTCCGGGCTTGGCGACGAGCACGCGAATCTTCTTTTGAGCTTCGGAAGCCATTAGAGAACTCGTGATTATATCGGAGAGCTGTGAGCGGAGCGTGCCTCCTCAGAAGAGCAAAGGCCCAAAGAGGCCGGCAGAAGCGTAGCCGGCGGCGTAAAGCCCTGGGTCAGAATGGCGAATAAGACAGAGCCCTGAAAGGGCGGCATTCATTTGCACCGGGGATGAATCCAGATGAAACGGTCGTATGCGCTGATGTGGGAAAGGTTAGCGAATTTCTCCGCCATTCTAGAGCAGTGCCGCCCTTTCAGAACTTGATTGCTGCGCAC
>DATEMI010000238.1:0-11444 GCA_035275665.1 Terriglobales bacterium
TCAGATGACTTGGTTATATTCCCCTCTACACACCCTCAAATTAACAGGGAATTATCAGCGAGAATTTCTTCCTATTTTGGGACAAGGTTTCAGGGAACAAATCCATCTTCCGCCGGAGAGATGCCCGATTACTCGCTCCCATGCGGCTGCTTCCCCGGCAGCCAATGCGGAACAAAGTCCGAGTCCGCCAGCCAGCGCAGAGGCTCGATCAACGACTGGATGGCCTCGGTCATGAAGTTGAAATCAAGATGAGCGAGATCGTCGTTAGGCTTGTGATAGGTCGGAGGCGTGCCCCATCCCCCCGCCGTATGCGCGACGACGCCTTTTAGCGCCAGCGGATAATTATCTGAGCGCTCGAAGAAGTGCTGCTCCGGATACGGATCATCCCCCAGCAGCGCTCCATGCTGCACAAGGGTTGGGCCAAGATTCGAGCGATCCCATCCCGTCAGCAGCATCCTGCCCTTGGGCATTTTGGGATCCTGATTGCCAATCATCTCGAACTCAAGGTTCGCCGCAATACGATCGAGCGGAATCGGAGGATGCTCGCGGAAATACGTCGAGCCAAGCCCTTCCAGCTCTTCACTGCCATAGCAGACAAAGTAGATAGTCCGCTGCAGCGGCCGTCCGCCAGCCAAGGCATGCGCCAGTTCGATCACCGCAGTGGTGCCTGAAGCATCGTCGTTGGCGCCGTTATAAATGGAATCGCCATTCACCGGTGGGCCGATTCCCAGGTGATCGAGATGTGCGGACAGCAAAAGGACCTTCGCATCCGCAGCGGAGTTCTTGCCAACCAAAACGCCGATCGCGTTGTAGCTGTATCGCGGGCTGTCCTTGGTTTGAAGTTGCAGGGAGATGGAGGTCTCGTCCGGCAACCGCGCAAGCTGATCACCCGCCTGGGGAGTCAGTAAGATCACAGTAAATCCCGCACCCATCACGCTGCCCGTACCTCCTGCGAGATGAGGGCGAATCGAACTGCCTTGTTCACCTACTGATTGCAGCTTCTCAGGAGTCAGTTCCGGGTCGACGCGGAGCAGCTCCTTTGCTCCGGCTCTGACTGCTCTGCGCGCGATACTACGAGATTGCTCCCCAAGATCCTCGGCGAGCAGAACCACACTCCCCGGCTGGAATTGCGCCGTGCTTGCATTCGCCGCCGTAACTTTCAACAGAGGACCGGAAAAGCCTTGTCCGTTGGGACGCGACAGGATGAAATCTTTGCCTTCCTCCAGCGAAACACCGGAATTCTGTGCGTTGAGTGTAGGTTTGCCCTCGATCACCGGCTGAACCAACTCGACTCGCTGAATGAAAGTTCCGTCCGGCGCACCCGGCTTTAATCCAAACCTCTCCAATTGTGAGGCAACGTAGGTTGCCGCGATCAGTTCGTCAGGTGTCGCGCTGCCCCTGCCACGCATGGCGTCGCTGGCCAGGAACATCTCATGCGCTCGTACCCACTCGGGCTTTACTTTCCAGGGCGAGGCAGTTTGGGCGAGAGAACTGAGCGAAAATAGAAAAAGAACAAAAGCCGATTTCAGCGAGACCTTGGGTACGAGCATCGGCGGCAGTATATAGGAAGGGTTTATCGGTACCTGCAAGACTTGCCGAGTCAACGCATAAGCATTTTCGCCTTGTCGGGCTGGACATTCCGAGACGATCAGTGGTTAACTTTCGTCGCGAACGGCCGAATCTCCGGTGTTCACGCCCTGATCTGTTCATTTTCGAACATTTTCATTCAGGCGCGAACACAGGCCAAACCGGGAGTTTACAAATACAATAGATAACGCACTTACTTTTCAATCTTTTGCGAAGAATAACCTTTTGGCAGACGAAGCGCACTAGGAATGCGTAGTCATGGATATACAGAGATCAGCAAGCGTAGCGGCCGCCAAGCGTAAGCGCCGCATTATTCTGTCAGCACTGGCCGTCATCTTTATCGCTGGCGTTACGCTGGGATTGTCCCGGCTAAGGCCCGCCGCTCCGAGCGTCGAGCGCTCCACCATCTGGACGGATACCGTCAAGCGCGGCCCCATGATCCGCCAGGTGCGCGGCTTGGGAACGCTGGTTCCGGTCGATATCCGGTCTATTTCCGCTCTCACCGACGCTAACGTCGAGCGCCGGCGCATCCTGCCTGGCACGCAGGTCAAGGCTGACACAATCATTATGGATCTGAGCGATCCGGCGACCGAGCAGGCAGCTCAGGACGCAGAGTTACAGCTCAAGGCAGCCGAAGCCGACTACAAGAACCTGGAGGTAAAGGTCCAAAGCGACCTTATGACCCAACGTTCCAATGCCGCCACAGTCAGTGCCGATTACGGCGATGCCAAGACCAAGGCGCGAATCGACTCCCAACTGGCCAAGTTAGGCGTGATTTCCGGTCAGGCACTGGAGAGTTCTGAAGGCCATGCCCAGGAGCTGGCAACAAGAAATCAAATTGAGGAAGAAAGAGTTGCTATCAATACCAAGTCTGTTGCGTCTCAATTGGCGGTGCAACAAGCGAAGATCGACGAATTGAGAGCGCTATACGAGCTGAAGAAGAAGCAACTCGACGCTCTGCACGTCCGGGCGGGCATCGATGGCGTCCTCACGGAAGTTCCGGTCGTGGAAGGCCAGCGTGTCACGGCAGGCACGAACATTGCGAAGGTGGTCGATCCGACCCACCTGAAGGCGGAACTGAAGATCGCGGAAACGCAGTCGAAGGACATCACCTTCGGCCAGCCAGCCTCGATCGACACGCACAATGGAGTAATCGACGGTACAGTCATGCGAATCGACCCGGCAGTTATCAACGGTACCGTCACGGTCGACGTCAAGCTCGATGGCCACGCCGCGGGCGAACGTCCTGACCTGAGCGTCGACGGAACTATTGACCTCGATCGTCTTGCGAATGTCGAGTACGTCGGGCGCCCTGCGTTTGGCCAGGAAAACAGCACGGTAAGTATGTTCAAGCTCGATCCCGACGGCAAAGGCGCTACGCGCGTCACCGTCAAGTTGGGACGCAGCTCAGTAAACGCGGTAGAAATTCTTGGCGGACTGAATGAGGGAGACCAGGTGATCCTCTCCGACATGTCGCGCTGGGACAACGTAGATCGAATCAGGCTCGAATAGCCTCGAAGCTGATGTGCTTCAGATCTGTAACGTTATCTGCTGTATGAAGTATTCACAGAATTAGGAAGTTTGTAAGGAAGATCGCGATCGTCAGTGGAACGCGATCGGACCGAAAAAGGAAGCTTCGAAGCTTCGCGGCTCCGTGGCTTCGCAGCTCACAGGAGAATACATGGCAACACCGAACGGCCGTCCGCTGATCACGCTGGAGAACGTAACCAAGATCTTCTACACCGACGAAGTTGAAACCCACGCGCTCTCTGGCATCCATCTCGAGATCCGCGAAGGCGAGTACGTCTCGATGGCCGGCCCTTCGGGTTGCGGCAAGTCGACGCTGTTGTCGATCATCGGTCTCCTCGACACACCGACCGACGGCACATACATCCTGAACAGCAAGCCGGTGCAGAGCCTCGATTTTGCCGACCGTGCGCGCATCCGCAATCAGGAGATCGGCTTTATCTTCCAGAGCTTCAACCTGATCGGCGACCTGACCGTTTACGAGAACGTCGAGCTGCCGCTCACCTATCGCAAGATGGGCGGAGCCGAGCGCAAGGAGCGTGTGCACAACGCCCTCGAAAAAGTTGGTATGTCGCATCGCATGCGCCACTATCCTTCGCAGCTCTCCGGCGGTCAGCAGCAGCGTGTAGCCGTAGCGCGTGCCCTGGCAGGAAAGCCATCAATCCTGCTGGCGGACGAGCCTACCGGAAACCTCGATTCCCGAAATGGTGAAGCCGTGATGGAACTGCTACAGCAGCTCCATCGCGAAGGCGCAACCATCTGCATGGTGACGCACGATGAGCGCTTCGCCCGCCACGCCGAGCGGACCATTCACCTCTTCGACGGCAAGGTAGTCGAAGAAAGCGTCACCGCGGTCTAAGTTTCTCGGACAACTTCTCTGGAGTTCCACGTGTGTGAGCACGGCAGGAGAAGTGTGTCTGGATAGGGGACAGGGAACAGGTTACAGGGAACAGGAAAAGCCTGAGTGCTGCACTCTCCTGTAACCTGTCCCCTGGGTTCCATTATGGAAACTCTCTTCCAGGATCTCCGCTACGCTATGCGCCAACTGCGCAGGTCACCCGGCTTCACCATCGCCGCTCTGGTCACCCTTGCAATGGCGATTGGCGCGAATGCAATTGTCTTCGGCGTATTGAACGGTTTAATCCTGCGCCCATTAAACGTTCCTGACGCGCAGAGCCTCTATCTGATCGAACGGGCGAGCGACAACTCCACCGATCAGTCGTATCCCGACTATCTCGATTTACAGAATCGGAACCACAGCTTCGATGGGCTTACGGGTTACGCAATCACTCAAGTGTCTCTGAACCCGGGCGAAGGCCCATCACTCATCTGGGGCGTGGAGGCTAGTTCCAACTATTTTGATGCGTTGCGTATTCGACCTCACCTCGGCCGTTTCTTTCATGATTCCGACGATCACGGCCCTAACAGCGCTCCTTACATTGTTCTGAGCTATGCGTATTGGCACACGCAGTTTCACGACGATCGGAGTGTGCTGGGCCGTGTTGTTCAGGTGAATGGGCATCCGTTCACTGTGATCGGCGTTGCGCCAAAGGATTTCCCCGGCACGATCGTTTTCGTTTCCCCGAGTTTTTTTGTTCCCCTGATCGATCACGAGCAGATCGACGGTGCTACCGACCTGAACAAACGGGGAACTCGATGGATATTCATGGTCGTCGGACACTTGAAACCGGGCACGACTTTAGCTGCCGCAACCGCTGACCTGAATTCGATCGCTTCATATCTGCAAAAGACCTATCCCAGGGATGAACGGCCAGGAGGTTTTGCTCTCGGCCGTCCGAATCTCCTCGGAGACTGGTTCGCTCCCGCTGTCCAGGCTTTCATAGCCGGACTGATGCTGCTTGCGGCTTTGATCCTGCTCGCAGCCTGTGCCAATTTAGGAAGCCTGTTTGCCGCGCGCGCCGCTGATCGCTCCAGGGAAGTTGCTATGCGACTCGCGCTCGGCGCCAGCCACAGCCGCCTTCTACGGACTCTATTCAGTGAAGCCGTCCTGATTTCCCTCGCAGGAGGAGTGGTAGGACTGTGGGCGAGTGTGGTGTTCCTGCGTTGGTTGAGCCAATGGCAGCCATTCGGAAATTTCCCCATGCACACGCCCGTGAGTGCGGATGCCAGGGTTTATGTAATGGCCTTAGCCCTGAGCTTGATCAGCGGTTTTATCTTCGGAGCAGTTCCTGTCAGGCAGGTGCTTCGGACAGATCCATATCAGGTGATCAAAACGGGCTCCAGTGCGCCCACTGCGCGCCGAATCGGCGCACGTGAGGTGTTGTTAGCTGTACAAATTGCTCTTTGCGCAGTCCTGGTTACATCCTCCCTGGTAGCCGTGCGCGGGTTAGTACATTCGCTGCGCAGCAATTTCGGTTTTGAACCGAAAAACTCCATTCTCGTCGGGGCCGACCTGCGCATGGGCGGCTATTCCAACGATCGCGCTCCTGCAGTGCAAAAGCGACTGCTCGAAGGGATCACCGCGATTCCCGGCGTTGACTCTGTGGGATTAACCGACGCCCTCTTGTTGAATGATCAAAGCACTTCGAGTGTGTTCGCCGATCAAACCACAGACTTGCGACCTGCGAACGCCGCGATGCCTAATGTCTATCTTTATCACGTATCTCCGGAGTATCTGCGAGCAGAAGGAACGTCACTGCTCGCCGGCCGCTCCTTTAGTTGGCAGGATGAGAAAAATTCGTCACGCGTAGCGGTCATTAACCAGGAGTTTGCGCACAGAATCTTTGGCTCGGTGGAAAAGGCAATCGGTGCGTACTACAAAATGCCGGATGGAACGCGAATACAGGTGATTGGCGTTGCGCAAAACGGCAAGTACGGCAAGCTGACCGAAGAGCCGCAACCTGCGATGTTTCTTCCCATTCTGCAGTGGCCATCGAACTCCGCGTGGATGGTCGTGCGTTCGCGCCGCAATCCGGAACAAATTGGAGCGGCAATCAGAAGCGCGATGCAGCAGCTCGCTCCGGGAGTTCCAGTTGTCCTTGAGACGCGCCTGGACGAAATCGGCGGTGCATTATTCCCGCCCGAAATGGCAACAGTTGTGCTGGGAGTGTTGGGAGCTATGGGCGCTCTGCTCGCCATTACAGGAATCTTCGGAATGGCTGCGTACTCCGTCAGCAAGCGCATGCGCGAGTTGGGTATTCGCGTAGCTCTCGGAGCGCAACGAAGACAGATTGTTCAAGCCGCCTTGGAGCGCCCGCTGCGCCTGCTCGCCTTCGGATCAACTGCCGGCCTGATTCTCGGATTGCTGGCGAGCCGCGTGCTTTCCGACATTGTTTTTCAGGCAACTCCACGCGATCCAGTGGTACTGGCGGGAGTTGTATTCGCCATGGCGATGCTCGGGTTAATCGCCACATGGATTCCCGCGCGCCGCGCTCTGATGGTGGATCCGGTTTTGCTGCTGAGGCAGGAGTGAAGGCCACTGAGCCTGGCTGCACCGGCGATGGAAGATCCCCAATTATGGAAGCTGTGCTACAAGACATTCGCTATGCCACCCGCCAGGTCGCGAAGTACCCAGGCTTCAGCGCCGTCGCTATCCTGACTCTGGCTCTCGGAGTCGGCGCGAATACCGCCGTCTTCAGCGTGATCCATGCGCTCCTGATGCGGCCGTTGCCATATCACGACGCCGACCGGCTCGCTCGCATCTACGACGCGAACCGCGAGAGCGGCGAGCCTCACGGCGTCTTCTCTCCGCAGGATGTTGACGATTTAAAGCAATCGCAGACGGTCTTTGAGAACTTCGCGTCATTTGCTTTCTTCCCGGGAAATTCCGGCGGAACGTTGCTTGACGTGGGCGAGCCGCACTACCTCTCGACGGCGTATGTCTCGGGCGACTTCTTCTCTACGTTGCAATCAAGTGCCGAATTGGGACGCGCGCTCCAGCCGGGCGACGATGTGAAAGGCCAAAACACGCAGCTCGTGCTCTCGTATGGAATCTGGGAACGGCAGTTCGGAAAAGATCCGAACATCATCGGCAGAAAAGTTACCGCTGACCGGATCACGTCGAATCGGATGACATACACGATTGTCGGGGTAATGCCGCCGTCATTCGACTATCCGTCGCCGCAGGTCGAAGCCTGGGCGCCGATCTCGCTCGAAACCGACGAGATGGTTCCGCACCGGAGGGGCATTCGCTGGATCAACGTGATGGGCAGGTTGAAACCGGGCATCACGATTCAACAGGCCCAAAATGAAACTTCGCTGAAGCTGAAGCAACTTGAAACGGCTTACCCGGTTACGAACAGCGGATGGGGATCCTCGACCGTGGTCTCGCTGCGCGATTCGATCGTAGGCAACGTTCGCCCAGCTCTGCTCATTCTGTTCGCAGCCGTCGCGCTGGTCCTGCTCATTGCCTGCGCCAACATCGCGAATCTCCTGCTTGCACGCGGCACGTCGCGCACGCGGGAAATCGCGGTACGCAGCGCTTTTGGGGCTGAGCGCACGCGGCTCATGCGGCAGTTGCTGACTGAGAGTCTGCTTCTTGCTCTGCTCGGCAGCGCGGCCGGACTCATGCTCGGCTACGGAATGCTGCAAGTGCTGGTCGCGATGAGCGCCGGAACCCTTCCACATGCGGACCAGGTCAGCATCAATCCGACGGTTGTGGTCTTCGCGATTACGGCGGCGTTGATTGTTTGGCCCATTTTTGGACTCATGCCCGCGTGGCGCTCGTCGTCAGTAAACATCGTCGATGCCCTCAAGGAAGGAGCGCGAGGCGCAAGCTCTGGCCGCCAGCACAAAGGCATGCGCGAGCTGCTGGTAATTGGCGAGACGGCGCTGGCCGCCATGCTCCTGGTCGCTGCCGGTCTTCTGCTTAAGAGCCTGTATCACCTGGTGAACGTCGAGCCCGGGTTCAATGCCGATCGCGTTCTTCGCGTCCATCTCACGGTGCCATCGGGACTCAGTGAAAAAGACCGGGCAGACATTCGTTATCGCAACGAAATGCTCGACCGCGTAGCCGAAGTTCCTGGAGTAGTCACAGTCGGCGGCAGCAAAACTGTTCCCCTGAATGGCGGTGGCGAGCCATATGAGTTCTCTCTGACGCCGTTCAAGGAACGGGGATCAATTCGCCCAGGAGCAGGAATTTTCATCGTTACACCCGGATACTTTCAGGCCTTGCAAATTCCGCTTCGCGCGGGCCGTGCATTTTCTAGACAAGATGAAACTCGCCAAGACTGCCAGTTGATGGTGAATGAAAGTCTGCAGAAGAAGGTGTGGGGATCGGACACCGCGCTCAATAGGATCCTGTATCTCGGTGAGACCCCCTGCCAGGTGATCGGCGTAGTCGCCGACGTGCGCAACGAGGGACTTGCGAATCCAGCGCGCGACGCCATTTACGTTCCCGAACGCACGTCGCCCCGCAGCAGCCTGAATCTGTTTATCCGCACCAAAGACGATCCGCTGAGATTGATTCCGTCGATTCGCCAGGCAATCTGGTCGGTCGATAAAGAGCAAGCGGTGTCCGACATCGCGACAATGCAGCAGTTGATGCAAGACAACATCGCGCAGCCAAAGTTCTTCACCGTACTGCTGAGCGTCTTCGGTGGATTGGCCGTATTACTTGCCGCAATTGGAGCATATGGCGTGATCTCGTACTCAGTCCGCGAACGCACGCAGGAGTTCGGAATTCGCATCGCGCTGGGTGCTGATCGGGCAGAAGTTCTCGGGTTAGTGATTCGCCAGGCGATGGTGCTGACGGGAATTGGGCTGGGCATCGGTCTCGTGGCCGCGCTTGCCAGCACACGCGCGCTGAGCAGTTTGCTGTTTGGCGTCAAGCCGCTCGATGTGCCGACATTCGCGGCGGCAGCGCTCGTACTGATGCTCGTGGCGCTGGTCGCAGCCTATTTGCCCGCGCGGAGTGCGACGAAAGTCGATCCGCTGGTGGCGTTGAGGTACGAGTGATTTTTCTTTGTGTCATGCCGAACGAAGTGAGGAATCTCTATGGATGCCCATAAGCTCAAGTGTGGCGCGACAGTAGGGATTCCTCTCTGCGCCTCTCCCGAAAGGCGGGAGAGGCTTCGCTCGGAATGACATGGGCGAAACTATGGAAATTCTCTTCCAGGACCTTCGTTACGCTGCTCGCACGCTGCTGAAGAGTCGCGGTTTCACCGTGGTCGCAGTCGTCACGCTGGCCCTCGGCATTGCCGCGAATACGGCGATTTTCAGCGTGATCGAAGCCGTGCTTCTACGCTCGCTGCCTTACAAGAATCCCAAACAGCTCGTTGTACTGACTGATCCTCTTAACTCCGCTGATGGTGGGTTGCTTTTCAAAGACTTTGAGCAAATACAGAGGAGCGCCCATTCTTTTTCCGAGATCGCGGTTTACTTTCGCGACAGTGGGCTATCGCGCGTCACGCTGGGCGGGTCGGTCGAGCCGGAGCAGGTTCAGGGCACTTTTGTTTCTGGAAACTTCTTTACATTGATGGGCGTTGCTCCGGAGCTCGGTCGTACCTTTGATGCTCAAGAAGAACGCAGTCAAGAACGGGTCGTCCTGCTTAGCCACAGCTTGTGGCTGCGGCGCTTTGGGGGCGCAAGAGATGTGCTTGGACGGACTCTGCAGATCAACAACCGCATCTTTCGCGTCATCGGCGTAGTGCCTGCGACATTTCAGTTTCCTGCCCGCGATCAGATGTTCTGGGCCCCGCTCACTACAAACCCGTTTTGGAACGATCCTGAATTGGAAGAGTCGGAGGCGCAGCATCACACTCGATTCTTCTACGAACGATGGCAGGCTGTCGGTCGGCTGCGAGATGGAGTGTCGCTTGCCGCAGCCCAGTCGGAGGTTGACGGCATTTGGCGTCGGCTCGCGCAGACTGATCCCGACCAATCTCGTGGACAAGGAATCGACCTGAAGCCGCTTCGCGTTGAACTCGGCGGCAATACGCGCTTGGCATTGTTTGTTTTGTTCGGTGCGGTTTGCTTCGTGTTGCTGATCGCGTGCAGTAATGTAGCGAACCTGGCGTTGGCGCGCGGAGCAGGCCGGCAGCGCGAAATGGCGATTCGCAGTGCCCTCGGCGCTCATCGGGCGCGGTTGGTCCGCCAACTATTCACTGAGAGCGTGCTGCTTGCGCTGATCGCCGGCGGTATCGGTTTGTTCCTGGCGAATGTTGCGGCGCGGCTGCTCATCGCCTTAGCGCCCGCTGACATCCCGCGGCTCGAGCAAACCGGCATCGATGCGGGCGTGCTGGCGTTCTCGCTGGCTCTTTCCCTTTTCTCTGCCATTCTCTTTGGCCTTTTTCCTGCATTTCGACTTTCGCGCCGCGGTTGCGGTGAGCTGATAAACAGTTCACGCGGCTACGGAAGTGACCCAGGACGAAGGCGCGCTCGCAATCTGCTGGTCGCCTCGGAATTCGCGCTAGCCGTGACGCTCTTGACCGGAGCTGGCTTGTTGCTGCGCAGCTATCTCGCGGTGGGATCCGTCGATCTTGGGTTTCAGCCGGAACATGTCGTTACTTTGCATGTAGCGATGCCAGGGATGAGCGACGAGCAGCGTGGCACCTTCTACTCGGAAATGCTTGGCCGCGTGCGACAGCTTCCTGGTGTTCAGTTCATCGGCGCCATTGACGACCTCTTCGAACTGGGCGCTCCTGACAAACGAGGACTACGCGCGATTGAAGATCGCGCAGTAGATCGACCCGACCAATGGAGTGCCCTTAACTGGAAAACGGTCAGTGGGGACTACTTTCCCGCAATGGGAACCACGCTGCTGAAAGGGCGGCTTTTCACGGATCAGGACGGGCCGAATTCGCCGGTCGTCGCCGTCATCGATCAAAGTATGGCGCGGCGATACTGGCCGAATCAGGACCCCATTGGCGCGCACGTCAAAGGTCTCGACGCGCGCGGTCGCCATGACGATTGGGTAACCATTATCGGCGTCGTTGGAGATATGCGTCGCGGAGGCCTGGAGCGTCAGCCTACTGCGCACATTTTTACCTGGTACAAACAAAATTTGCTGTACGGAGTACCGGACCCGAATTGGCCCGGAGATCTGGTTATTCGCGTTGCGCAGGATCCGCGAGCCGCTGCCGATACGATTCGCGCCACCATCCGTCAACTCAATCATCGCGTCATTCTGTCGCCAGTCACAACGCTCGAAGATCAGCTTTCCGATCAGCTTGCGCCGAGACGCTTTCAAACCTCTTTGCTTGGGATTTTTGCGCTGCTCGCGATGCTGCTGGCCGCAATCGGAATATACGGAGTCATGCACTTCTCGGTCGCGCAGCGCACACACGACTTTGGAGTGCGCATGGCCTTGGGCGCCACCCGAGGAGACGTTTTGACAATGATTCTGCGGGAAGCCGCGCAGCTTGCCATGA
>DATEMI010000239.1:0-4259 GCA_035275665.1 Terriglobales bacterium
CAAACTGCTGGGGCACAAATCCGGGTAGCCCAACGAAACAGGTTGCAAAGCAGTTGGAGGTGCCGCTAAGTTGTGCCCACGGGGTGTTCTTCACCTGCTGGTTCAGGCTGTACTCCTCGAAAAACGGCCAATTGCGTTCCAGCGTTCCACCCGCCGCACCGAAGTGATCGGGGAAGTAGGTGATACCAAAGGCTCCGCGAATTGCTGTGCGTCCATTGTCGGGCGAATACGCGAAGCCGAGGCGAGGAGCGAAATTGCGATAGTTGTTAACCACGTTCGGTGTGCGATTACCTGGCTGCGCGATATCGAGAAGCCCGGTGTTGATGTTGAGGTTTGATTGGTGGTTGTTTTTGTCGACCGGGTAGGTAATCAGATCCCAGCGGACTGCCAAGTTCAAAGTGAAATTCTTTGAAACCCGCCAGTCATCTTTGAAATACGAACCGACGATGTTGAGTCGGGTTCCCGGGGCGGCGTTCACGATGTCGCGCGTCATACTCGTCGGCAACCCCAATAAGTAGTCGGCGAACCCAGCACCGCCACTTGCGCTGCAAGTTCCAGAATTGTTGGTGCAACTCGATGTATAGGTTTGATCGAACTGAAAGTTGCCCGCTTGCTGATGGTCAGCATTTGTGACAGCAGCCTGAAGACGCCGATAGTCGCCACCAAAGCCGAAGTTGTGCTTCCCTTTCGTCCAGGAAAAGTTATCGACAATCTGGTACGTGTTGGTGAATCGAACTGCATCGGTAAATCCAACGGTGCCAGTCTGCGCGATGTTGCCAACGTTCTGATTGCTTGTGATGTTCATCGCCGCGATGCCCGAAGTATTCGGGAACTGCGGGATGTTTCCGTTCGGGATTCCCAGAGCGTTGTTCTCATTCGATCCCAAGTCGTTGCCGAAGTCGTAAGTGAAGAAGCGATCGAATCCCAGCCGCAGTTCATTGATCGAGGTAGGCGAGAACACGTGCGTATAGCCAATGGCTGCATTGTGGTCACGAGGCGAAGCATTCACGTCGCCGCTCGCAGCTGGATTCAGGAATCGAGTAGGAGTGGGTGCGACCAGATCACTGCGTTCGTAAGATTCCCTCGCAAAGGCGTGATTAGCGCTGTTGAACTGGTAATCAACCTTTGCGTCGAACTTGTGAACGCGGGTGGTTTCCGTGAGGTTCTGGCTGAAATTGTTTGTGGCAGCCTCGGTTTGCTCGGCCGGCCAGATGTTGGTGTTCGCGAGCATGTTTTTCGCAACTGGATCCCATCGCGAGGGATCAATAAAGTAAGCCGCTCCGGCTCCTCCTGGTGCCTGCAGCAGAGGGAACAACGCCTTCGTCTGCGGATCGTAGACTCCTTTTGAGAATTGGCTTTGCAGGAAATAACCTTGCCGCATCAACGCCGTCGGCAAGGTCAGCGTATAGGTGAAGCCGTTGTTGAGGCGGATGCCTTCATAGCCCGCGAAAAAGAAGGCCTTGTCTTTCTTGATTGGGCCACCGAGCAAAGCGCCGTAATCATTGTTGCGATATGCGGGTTTGCGAACTCCGTTGAGATCGTTCGCCCAGGTGTTCGCGTTAAGCGAACGATCTTTAAAGTATTCGTAAACGCCGCCATGAAAATTGTTCGTTCCCGATTTGATATAGGCGTTTACCTGTGCGCCGCCGTATGTTCCGACATCAGGACCGGAGTTGTTGGTAGACACCTTGAGTTCCTGAATGTCCTCGACGGGCGGTGTGACATTCATGAACGAGTTCTCGAGCTCCATGTTGCTGACGCCGTCGAGAGTATAAGTAGTTCCTTGCCACACGACGCCGTTCACGCTCGCCGTGATCGGTCCCTGCGCGCCCACGCCGGAAGCTGATTCGGTCGAACTCCCGAAACCGGCAGCTACCGAGCCCGGAATTGTCTGAACAAGTTGTGAGAAGATGCGTCCGTTTAGAGGAAGGCTGCTGATCTGTCGCTCGTTCAAGTCGGCGCCCATCGACGAGGTAGTGCTTTCAACCAACGGAGCAACAGCCGTGACCTCTACCGTCTCTGTGGTAGTTCCCACTTGCATGTTGAAATCCACGCGCGTGGTGCCATTCACAGCTACGACGTTGCCGTCTGACACGGCATCGCGAAATCCGGAGGCCTTTACGCTGACGCGATACCGACCGGGAGGAAGATGGGAGGCAATGTAATTTCCCTGATCGCCAGTCGGCACTTTTAAGGATTGGTTTGTGTCCTGATTCGTGACGGTCAGGGAAGCATTCGGGACGGCCGCTCCGCTTGAATCGTCTATCGTCCCGAGAATGGTCCCGGTTACGCCTTGCGCAAAACCAAAAACCGCAAATGCGAGCCAACATAAACAAATAAACAGGGACTTGCGCACGCTCAAAGCCGGCAAAACATGGCCGGCCACTGTCAGCAGAGAAACGCTTTTCATTTCCTTGCCTCCTGTTACGAGCGGCAGCACCGGTGCTGCCGCTCGTTGTGTCTTTAATACCGTTTGAAATTTGTGAAATGCGAGTTTCAACTGATGAACTCACGATTAGAGTTCGGCGTGCAAGTTAGGGAAGGTGAATTGCAGGTGTCAAGCCAAGAAAACCTTAAGGATTACTTCACTGAATTTAAATCGAAAGAAACATCCAAGCGGCGCGACTTGGAATGCGAAGACAGGAACCGCTCCTCCCAAACTGCAGGGACCAGTTGGAGCATGACATGGCTCGCCGTCGCATTCATCATCGCCGTCATCAATCTCTCGCTGCTTGAAGAATCGCTTCACGCGATACAAGGCGCCAGCCCAAGTCTGAAGCATCAGGACGCGTCGAGGCGCCATGCTCTCCTGCAGAGCTCTTCAGATTCCGTCCAGCATCTCTTCGGAAATCAGTCGTTTCCGACAGCGACATCCTCTTCGATCCTGAATGATCACTTGAAAGATCATTCAGGATGAGAGGCTCAAGCCCGGTGAGCTTGTTGGTCGGATTGCTTCTGAGTGGCCGTGCCCTTTCGAAACTGCCTGTATGAGGTGAGTCTCAAACGGATCGTGACACGTGCGGCTGCGCGATGGCCGCCTCCGGCATCGAAATAGACCAGCGTGAGCTGCAACGTTGCTCTTCTCCCACGATCATGTCGCCATTGTGCGTGCTTCATTCGCTTGTAAGGTTAAACACAGATGAAAATGCGGACGCAGAGTTCCCTTTTTGGTTCGGCATCCGCGTTCTGAACGGGAGTCGGGGGGAGCTCTACGGCTTTTTCGGGATGGCACCCGGGTCGAACAAATCAGACAGGTCAAGCGCGTCGGCCGCGTCGCCCAGGAACAGACCGACATGGAATATCTCCTGCATGGTCGCAAGTCTGAGGAGTGTTGTAATTCAACGGACTCGCATATGGCAGTCTGCCGACATTCTCATGCGCGAGGCGAAATGATGATCTCGCCGATCGTGTGATTGAAATCGTCGTGTTTCGCTGACGACCAATGTCTTGCCAAGAGTGGGTGGGAAGTTGCTACGAGATCCAAGTTTCACCCTGCACGCGCACAACATTCGCGGTTGCCGATAGCCAGAAAAGAATTGGCTCCTCAGGTAGGACTCGAACCTACAACCCTCCGGTTAACAGCCGGATGCTCTGCCATTGAGCTACTGAGGAGTGTCGTTTGCTTCTCGCCAGGAGGGCGAGCTGCGGTTAAGTTGTCTTCATTTTATAGCATAGCCGCTCGGCGGGAGGAAAGCTGGCTCGGGTGAAATCAGATCATGCGTTTTTTTCTCGCGCAACTGCTTTTTCCAGCCGAGGATTCGCGCCTGGTTGACGGCGGATTCCGCTTCGGCGATCAGTCCTTTCTTATGCAGAGCGATGGACAACGCGGTGAAAGAAAGCGGGTCGTCGGGTTCGAGCTGGGTGAGTCTCTGGCAGGCAGTCACCGATTCGTCAAAGCGGTTCAGCTCTTGCAACGCGCGCGCGAATCCATGCAGGGCTTCCGTGTTCGTGGGATCCAAGGCGAGGCATTGATTGTATTCCGCAACCGCTTCTTCATTCTTGCTTCCGCAAACCGATCGAGACCTCTTTGGAAATGTGCCTCTGCACGTTCGCGGTCCGCAGCCACTTACCGAGTCTATCAATGATGGTTGGTGCGCGCTGTGGCTGTCCAGACAGCGGATCCCACGCGCCGCAAATGCTCTTTGCTACGCTGCAACGAGCCTGCAGCGGGAGGGATGACAGTGACTATGAGGCAGATTCAGAGTGATGCAGCCTGTAGGATGTTCGTCACGATCTGGGACATCGTTTCCATATCGTCC
>DATEMI010000240.1:0-2391 GCA_035275665.1 Terriglobales bacterium
CGACACTGGCTTGGGGTGTCCTCTTGCACGATGTAGGTAAGCCGGCGACATTTAAGTCCGCGGAGGAGACCGGAGATCGCATCCGCTTCGATGGGCATGTTGATGTTGGAGTGCGGATGGCCCAGGACATTGTCCGACGGCTGCGCTTCTCGAATGAAGATACGGAGCAGATACTGGCTCTGGTCGCCAACCATATGAGGTTTAAGGACGTCGAACAGATGCGGGCTTCGACGCTGAAGCGGTTTATTCGGCTGCCGCGATTTGAGGAGCATCTGGAGCTGCACCGCCTGGACTGTCTCTCCAGTCACGGCCGGCTCGATTCTTATGGATTTGTTAGCCGAATACTGGCAGAAACGCCAAGCGAGCAGATTCGGCCAGAGCGTCTGGTAACCGGCGACGATCTTCTTGCGATGGGCTACAAACAGGGGCCGGTTTTTAGCGAGATATTGCGCGCTGTAGAAGATGCGCAGCTAGAAGGGCAGCTTAAGACCGCTGAAGAGGCAAGAGACTACGTGCGGCGCAACTTTGGCAAAAGCGCGCGGCTGGTGGCTGGCAGACGGGTTAAATAATGAGGAATCAGGAGTCCTTTGCAGGCCATCTAATTGATTGTCGAGGAGTTAAGCGAGAATTTGCGATTGGAGGTAGGGCAAGCTACAATCTTAGCTTGTTGCACTAAGGTTTTATGCTACTTGCGATTATAACTCTCGCACCCTTTACCACCCCAGCGCATCTAAGTTATTCAAGCGCGTCTCTCTTACAGTTTCGCGCCTAAGATTAGAGGACATCATGGCAGAGAAAAAATTCACAGTGCCAGACGTTTTGCCGGTCCTGCCTGTGCGGGACACGGTGCTATTCCCCGGCGCGGTGCTTCCGCTGACGGTCGGCCGGGAAAGCTCCCTGGCGCTGGTCAATTCATTGGAGGGGGACGAAAAGCTCCTAGCGGTCGTTGCTCAACTCGACCCACGCATTGAGGACCCCTCCGCCGCGGACCTACACAAGGTAGGGACCGTGGCTAGAGTACATAAGACCGTAAAAATGCCGAACGGCAATGTGGTCGTTTTTCTGGAAGGTCTGCAGCGAGTGCAAGTTGCTGAGCTGATTACCCTGCGTCCGTACATGCGCGCGCGGGTTGAGCCGCAACCCGATATCGTCGGCGAAATCGACGCCGAGTTGGAGGCGCTGCAACGCAATGCGCAGGAGCTGTTCCGCGATGTCGTGAGCCACTCGCCTCAGCTCTCTGACGACTTGCAGGGCGTGGCGATGAACATCGACGACCCCGGCCGGCTGGCGGATTTCATCGCCGGCACGCTGCCATCGCTCTCTACGCTGGTGCGCCAAGAGCTGATCGAGACGCCTAACGTAAGGAAGCGACTGGAAGCGTTGATTCGCGAGCTTTCTAAAGAGCTGGAAGTGCTTGAGCTGCGCTCGAAGATTCACGAGCAAGTGCAGGAGCAGGTTAGCCAGAACCAACGCGAATACTTGCTTCGCGAGCAGATGAAGGCGATTCAGAAGGAACTCGGTGAGTCCGACGACTCCACACAGGAGATCGACGAGCTTCGGAAAAAAGTCGAAGAAGCGAACATGTCCGCTGAGGCCAAGAAGGAGTGCGAGCGAGAGCTGAAGCGTCTCGCAAAGATGACTCCGGCTTCCGCGGAGTACATGGTTTCGCGCACGTATTTGGAATGGATGACCTCGCTGCCCTGGAGCAAGTCTTCCGGTCACGAGGAAATCGACATCCCCAAAGCGCAGACGATTCTTAATGAGGATCACTATGACCTGGAAAAGGTCAAGGAACGCATCCTGGATTACCTGGCCGTCAAGAAATTGCAGCCGGGCATGAAGGGGCCGATCCTGTGCTTCATCGGGCCCCCAGGCGTGGGCAAAACCTCGCTGGGTAAGTCCATTGCGCGTTCGCTGGGCCGCAAGTTCGTGCGCATCGCCCTAGGCGGTATGCACGACGAAGCGGAAATCCGCGGACACCGCCGGACGTACATCGGCGCGCTGCCTGGACAAATCATTCAGGGCATCAAGCGCGCGGAGATGAACGATCCAGTGATGATGCTGGACGAAGTCGATAAGCTTGGACGAGATTTCCGAGGCGATCCGTCTTCGGCGCTGATGGAAGTGCTCGACCCCGAACAGAACAACGCGTTCCGCGATCACTACCTGGATGTGCCGTTCGATCTCTCGAAAGTGCTGTTCATCGCCACGGCAAACTGGATGGATCCCATCCCAGAGCCGCTGCGTGACCGCATGGAAATCATCGAACTGCCAGGCTACACGGGAGAAGAGAAGCTGCATATCGCGCACAAGTACCTGATCCCGAAGCAAGCCGCTGAGCACGGATTGAAGGTGGGCGAGCAACTGGAGTTCACGGACGAGGGGCTCCGG
>DATEMI010000241.1:0-21826 GCA_035275665.1 Terriglobales bacterium
ATACGCCGGAGGCGCTGCGCAACTTCTGCGCTTCGCTTGGCGTATCGAAGACGAACGGCGTGATCGAACTCGCGATGCTCGAGCACTTCCAGCGCGAAGACCTCAACAAGCGCGCCTTGCGAGTTATGGCTGTGCTGCGTCCGCTCAAGGTTGTGATCGACAACTATCCCGAGGGCCAGGTCGATCAGATGGACGCGATCAACAATCCCGAAGACGCGAGTGCCGGGACGCGCAAAGTCCCATTCTCGCGCGTGCTGTACATCGAACGCGATGACTTCCGCGAGAATCCGCCGAAGCAGTTCTACCGTCTTTCGCCTGGGCGCGAAGTGCGCCTGCGCTATGGCTACTTCATTACCTGCACAAGTGTGGTCAAAGACACGAGCGGAGAAGTGGTTGAAGTGCATTGCACCTATGATCCCGCGACGCGCGGCGGCAACGCGCCTGATGGACGCAAGGTGAAATCGACGATTCACTGGGTTTCGGCAGCGCACGCGATTCCCGCTGACGTACGCCTGTACGAAAATCTCTTGCTCAAAGAAAATCCGAACGAAGTGGAAGAAGGAAAAGATTGGACGGACAATCTGAATCCGAATTCGCTGGAGATTGTTAAAGACGCAAAACTCGAGCCGTCATTGGCCAATGCCCAAATCGAAACTTCGTATCAGTTCGAACGCCTCGGGTACTTCTGTGTCGATCCCGATTCGAAACCTGGAGCACTTGTCTTTAATCGCACCGTTGCCTTGAAGGACACATGGGCAAGGGTAGAAAAGCGCAGCGGAAAGTAGTGGAAGCAGGACCTGGGACCTGCGGCCGCCCTTGGCCGGGTTTTCGGTGGGCTACCAGAATCTCGATTGTTCATGAACTAAGAGGCAAAGCCGAAACTCGCGCGAGGGCGCCCGTCGGTCCGGAACATCCGGAATTAATATGATCGCAACCTGCGCGCTTCTCTGACCACATCTTCCACTTTGGGAAGGAAGAATTTCTCCAGCGGCGGCGAGAAGGGAACTGGCGTATCTAGCGATGCGATTCGCGTGATTGGCGCATCCAGGTCGTCAAAAGCGAGTTCGTTAATCGCTGCTGCAACCTCTCCCGCGATGCCGCCCGTCTTTGTGTCTTCGTGAAGAATGATTACGCGATTCGTCTTCTTCACCGTCTTTGCGATGGCTTCCTTGTCAAGGGGCGCGATCGTCCGCAGGTCGAGGATTTCCAGTTCGATCCCCTCTTTCGCCAGGATTTCCGCGGCTTCCTGCGCGACATAGACCATTGCAGCGTACGTAATCACGCTCACATCCCGCCCTTCACGATGAATGCGTGCTTTGCCGATTTCAACGGTATAGTCCTCGGCGGGCAGGTCTTCTTTAATTCGGCGATACAGAAATTTGTGTTCGAAGAAGAGACACGGATTATTGTCGCGAATCGCAGCTTTGATTAAGCCCTTAGCGTCCCGCGCCGTAGCAGGGCAGATCACTTTCAGTCCGGGCGTGTGCGCGTAATAGGTTTCCGGATTCTGCGAATGGAAGGGTCCTCCGCTCACTCCACCGCCCGATGGCCCCCGCAGCACCAGCGGCGCTGGTGCGTTCCAGCGATAGTTCGCTTTCGCCACCATATTAATGATCTGGTTGTGCGCGCAACTGATGAAGTCCATGAATTGAAACTCGGCCACAGGACGCATTCCGGTGAGCGACGCACCGAACGCCGCACTCACAATGGCAGATTCAGCAATCGGAGTGTCGATCACGCGCTCGCTGCCGAACTGATGAATGAATCCTTCCGTAACTTTGAACGCGCCGCCGTAGACGCCGATGTCTTCGCCGATGCAAAAGACAGCAGGATCGCGTTCCATCTCTTCCCAAATGCCTTCGCGGATCGCTTCGAGATAAGTGGGCATATCAGTTCACCACGGAGACACTGAGACACGGAGAAAAGCGTTTGCCATTGTTGTTGAGAGATCGGCCATTTTCTAGATCGAAGTTCGATGGCTCCATGGCTCCTTAGTTAACGCAGATGCGCCACGTCGCTGGCCGCCGCCAGCTTCTCCTTCTGCACCTTCTTCACCTTTGGGCGGCCGTACAAAAATGGGATTTCGAGGTTGTTGTCGCAGAACACGCGTCCGGCGGCGGTTGAACCTTCCGGGTAAGGCGACGCTTCGGCGATCTCGCGATCTTCATCGATCTCGCGCTGTGCGGAGTCGATCAGTTCGCGATTGGATTTCTCGGTCAGCCACCCTTTGGCGAGCAGATATTTCTCCATGCGTGCGATCGGATCGCGTTTGATCCAGTACTCGAAGTACTGTTTTGGGACGTAGGCGGCGGCATCGTGCATGGCGTGTCCGCGCATGCGCATCATCTTCGCTTCGATTAGGGTGGCACCTTCGCCGGCATAGGCGCGCTGGGCTGCCTCGTAGGTCACGTCGTAAACCTGGTTGGAATCGGTGCCATCGACGATTGCGCCGGGCACTCCATAGCCGATCGCGCGATCGGCGAGATCGCGGCAGGCAACCTGTCGATCTACCGGCGTCGAATATGCCCAGAGATTATTTTCGACGACCAGAATCACGCCGAGCTTCTGCACGGCGGCGAAATTGAAGCCCTCATAGGTTGGGCCGGTGGATTGGCCACCATCTCCGATCCAGGTCAGACACGCGATGTTCTTGCCTTGCAGCCTCGCACCGAGTGCAACTCCGGCCAAAACGGGAATCAAATCGCCGAGCATGGAGATAGGCGCAGCGATGTGACGGTTACGAACATCGCCAAAATGCGAACCAGCGTCGCGGCCTCCGGTCGGAGCGCCGGATTTTGCCATGTACTGCATCATCACGTCGCGAGGCTTGAATCCGCGCACCAGCAGCGCGCCTTGGTTGCGGATCATCGGCCCGATCCAGTCGCGCTCGCCCAATGCGTAAGCTGACGCGCACGAGCATCCTTCCTGACCTAGCCCCAGATAAACTCCACCGACAACCTTCTGCTGCTTGAAGAGATTTTCCAGCGTCTGCTCCATCTTGCGATTGAGCAGCATGTAGCGGTAAATCTCGATGGTCTGATCTTTGTTCAGGTACTTCGATTCGCGCAGCGGAGGTGGTTCGGCCGAGAGGTCGCCTTCGACTTTGTAACGAAACTGCCCCTCAACCCATTCTTCGGTCGTCCGAAAATTCGGGATCTCGAGACGGTAGTCGGGGATGCCGTGTGCATTCGTGCGGATGGGATAGGGCTCTCGCGATGCTCCATTGCGGGTGGAAGAATGCCTCGACTTTGTCGCTGGCTTTGGCTCGGGCTTTCTCTTGTTGACCGATTTTTTCATCCAAAGTCCCGTCGCTGTGTTTGACTGAGGGCGATTCGCGTCTCAAGGGCGACAATCGTATCAGCTCATGACTCCCGGCATCGTTGCTGTTAGTAGGAATTCTCCGACAAAACCGGGCGCCCGAAATGATAGTTAGTGCACTAATTAAAGCTAACCAACACCGCCTCGTCCCGTCTATGCTTGCAAGTCTCTGTCTGTCCATATAAGTTTAGCGCTCAGAAACGAGATTTATTTTCCATCCTTGAGAGGTATTCCATGAGGACTTTCCTGCGTTCGGGCGTGGCGCTTGCTGCGGTTGTGCTGATGTCAGTGTCAACATTCGCAGCTCCTGCACCAAAAGCTACACCCAGCAATGCGTTCACCGTTCCCGTTGTGTACTACAAGCTTCCGAACGGATTGCGGGTCGTGCTCTCGCCGGATCATTCGGCCCCAACAGTGGCCGTGGCCGTCTACTACCGCATTGGGTTTCGCGTTGAGCCGCGCGATCGCACCGGATTCGCGCACCTGTTCGAGCACATGATGTTCCAGGGCTCACAGAATCTGGGCAAGATGGAGATGATTAAGCTCGTCCAGCAGAACGGCGGAACGCTGAACGGGTCCACGCGTTTCGACTTCACCAACTACTTCGAGATTGTTCCTGCCAACAAATTGGAAACCATGCTGTGGGCCGAAGCCGATCGCATGCGCGGGCTCGATGTAAACGAAGACAATCTCAAGAATCAGCAGGGAGTCGTCGGGAATGAAGTAAAGGTGAACGTGCTGAATCGTCCTTATGGCGGATTTCCCTGGCTCGACATGCCGCAGTATGCCAACGCCAACTGGTATAACGCCCACAACTTCTACGGCGATCTGAAGGACATCGAGGCTGCCACCCTTCCCGATGTGCAGCAGTTTTTCAAGACCTACTATGTTCCCAATAATGCTGCGCTGGCAGTGGTCGGAGATTTCGATCCCGCTGACGCCCGCAAAATGGTGGAGAAATATTTTGCCAACATTCCTGCGGCCAAAAAAGTGAAGGAACCGGATCTGACGGAGCCGCGTCAGGAAAAAGAGAAGAAGGCCAGCAAAGTTGATCCTCAGGCGAAGCGTCCGGCGCTGGCCGCCGCCTATCACATGCCTGATCGCAACACGCCTGAGTACTACGCGATGGGCTTGCTTGATCAGATCCTTCTCGAAGGAGATGACAGCCTATTGCATCAGGAACTCGTGCAAAAGCGAGGCATGACAGGCGGAGTGGAAGGCGGCATCAATATGTTGGGCAACATGTATGACTACAACGGCCCAATGCTTTGGACTGCGTATCTCTTCCACGACAGCAACGTAAAGGACGATGACATCCTTGGGGCGATCGACACCGTGATCGACCCGCTGCGCACCAAACCTATTGATCAGAAGACCCTCGACCGTGCCATGGTGAAGCTACGCTCCGACTTCTACGATCAGCTTAGCCAGTTCAATGGATTCGGACTCGCCGACATGCTCGCCAGCTTCGCCCTTTTTGACGATAATCCGGCGCGAGTAAATGACATCGAGTCCCAATTCAGGAAGATCACTCCGGCATTGATTCAGAAGACCGCGCAGGAATATCTGCGGCCGACGAACCGCACAGTGCTGGCCATTGAACCCGGGGCCGCTACGCAGAATGCGGAATCAACTAAGTCAGGAAACTAAGGAGCGAAGGAGAGAGACATGCGAAACCGAATTACCACTCTGATCTGCACATTGTTCTTCGCTCTGACGTGCTGCGTGGCAAGTGGGCAAGAGAGCGCCGCACCTGCGAACGAGACGCAGGCGAAAAAGCAATCACCGCCTCCCGGCAGCGCGCCGAAGCCATTCAAGGTTCCGCAGCAGGAGAAGTTCTCGCTGCCAAATGGACTTGAGGCAACGCTGGTGCCATACGGCTCGATTCCGAAGGTGATGATCGCCGTGAGCGTTCGCGCCGGCAATCTGAACGAAGCTGAGAACCAGGTTTGGCTTGCCGACCTCACCACGAGCCTGATGAAGGAAGGCACAACGAGCAAGTCTGCTCAGGAGGTCGCGCAACAAGCAGCTTCAATGGGAGGCTCCGTCGACGTGAACGTTGGGCCGGACACGACGAGTATCGCTGGCGACGTGCTCTCGGAGTTTGGTCCCAAAATGGTATCGCTGCTGGCGGATGTCGCAATGCACCCCGCGCTTCCAGCTTCGGAAATCGACCGCTTGAAAAAAGATCAGCTCCGCACGCTCAGCATTCAGAAATCTCAGCCGCAGCCCGTTGCGCACGAGCAGTTCGTTAAGGAGCTATATCCCAACCATCCGTACGGGCGCCTGTTTCCCACCGAGCAGATGATCCAGGGCTACACGATCGAAGATGTCCAGAAGTTTTACAAGGATAACTTTGGCGCGGCGCGCACCCATATTTACGTGGCTGGGAAGTTTGATCCAGCGGCGGTAAAGAAGGCCATTACAGAGGCGTTTTCATCCTGGCCGCACGGGCCGGACCCGCTCATCGACGTTCCCAAACCGGTCACCAAGCGTGATCTCTCGGTGATTGATCGCCCTGGCGCCGTGCAGTCCACGCTTTACATCGGCCTGCCGACGATCGATCCGAGCAATGAGGACTACATTCCGCTGCAGGTGATGAACGCGATCCTCGGCGGCTCCTTTGGATCGCGCATTACGTCGAACATCCGCGAACAGAAGGGATACACCTACTCGCCCTACAGCCAGTTGTCCTCGCGTTATCGCGACGCCTACTGGGTGCAGATCGCCGATGTGACCGCGAAATACACTGGTGCATCGATCAAAGAGATTCTGTATGAGATCGATCGTCTGCAGAAGGAACCGCCCTCTGCGCAGGAGCTCGAGGGTATCAAAAATTATCTGGCGGGCGTGTTCGTGCTGCGCAACTCAAACCGCGCCGGATTGATTGCTCAGCTCGAGTATGTCGATCTGCACAACCTCGGCGATCAGTATCTCGACACGTACGTACCCAACATCTACAAGGTATCGGCGGAGCAGGTACAGCAGATGGCGCAAAAGTACATCGTGCCTGACAAGCTCACCATGGTGGTCGTCGGTGACAAGTCGAAGATCGCCGATCAGCTCACCAGTTATGAAGGAGCCGGAGGAAAGTGACTCAACTCGGCGAACAGGGAATTAAACAGCGAATTCCAAAGTTGAGGATGAAAATCCGTCGAATTCTGCCCAAATTCTGCAGATTTGCCGTTTCACCAGGGAACCATCAGCGATCTTAGGGAGTCCCCCGTATTTCTTTGAAATCAGGCCACTTGCACCCTCGCGACGGTGATGCCCGCGAGCGAACAGGGAATTTTTGTCACGAATTGTGACCGTGTGCTGCCGCTTGTTTTATGTGAACTTGTTATCGGAGCAGCGCAGAGATGAATGCAGTTGACCTGGCTTTACATTTGCGCCGACCCGAGCGAGGTCCGGCTCTAGGAGGCAGTCGCGGCAATTTAGCGTTAGCCCTCCAAACCTGGCCGTTCCTGCGGTTCATGGTTTGCTCCAAATCTACGTTTGACTCAGAAAAACTGGACTCAGCTCGCCGGAAACTTGGTTCCGCAACCGCTCATGGAACATCTACAAATAGTCAGGTTGTGGGCACGATAAACGGCTAAAATCAACGAGGCCGATTTCCGGCTCTCCCCCGTAAGTAGCGGTTTTCAAAGCTGTTGACTGCGTGGCTTCGAAGCTTCGTAGCTGCGCAACCTGGCTGTGACCATTGTCACGTGCAGAGGAGCATACTGGTTCTATCATGGTAGTCATGAACGCCTATCCAGTCTTGCCGGCTGAGCCGGTGGAATCTGATCAGAGCGAAACAAATGAATGGCTTGAGGCCTTTGATCAGATCGTCGAAGGAGAAGGTCCATCCCGCGCGGCAGAGTTGCTAGGTGCGCTTTCGCGCCACGCTCGCGAGTCCGGCGTAGAGCCGCCGACCCAGCTTCACACGCCTTATAGGAACACCATTCCTGTCGAGCAGGAGCTGCCATATCCGGGCGATCGCGACATGGAGCGTCGCGTCGAGGCGTTGATTCGTTGGAACGCTATGGCGATGGTCCATCGCCAGAACAAGAAGGATTCCGGCATAGGCGGACATCTTTCTACCTATTCCTCTCTCGCCACTCTGCTGGAAGTCGGATTCAACCATTTTTTTCATGCGACCTATGGAGATCAACCCGGAGACATGGTTTATTTCCAAGGCCACGCTTCGCCCGGCGTCTACGCCCGAGCCTTTCTCGAAGGACGCATCTCCGAACAGCAGGTTTTGAACTTCCGCCACGAAACCCGCGGCGAGCCCGGACTCTCGTCTTATCCGCACCCATGGTTGATGCCTGATTTCTGGCGCTTCCCTACAGTTTCGATGGGTATCGGCCCGATCAATGCGATTTATCAGGCGCGGTTCATGCGCTATCTCGAACATCGCAGTCTGATCGAGAAGACTCCACGCAAGATCTGGGCATTCGTGGGCGACGGAGAAACCGACGAAATAGAGACGCTCGGCGCTCTCACTGTCGCCACTCGCGAGAAGCTTGACAATCTGATCTTCGTCGTGAACTGCAACCTGCAGCGCCTCGATGGCCCTGTCCGCGGAAATGGAAAGATCATCAACGAACTGGAAGGCGTCTTCCGCGGCGCTGGATGGAACGTAATCAAGGTGATCTGGGGCAGTGATTGGGATCCGCTCTTTGCACAGGATAATTCCGGCCTGCTGCTCAAGCGCATGGAAGAGTGCGTCGATGGCGAGTACCAGGCCTGCAAAGCCAAAGGCGGCGCTTACACGCGAGAGCACTTCTTCGGCAAGTATCCCGAACTGCTGGAACTAGTCGCTGATATGAGCGATGAGCAGATTGGCAACTTGCATCGCGGCGGCCACGATCCGAAGAAGATCTACAACGCTTACCTGCGCGCGATTGAGCACACCGGCGGACCGACGGTGATCCTCGCAAAAACTGTGAAGGGCTATGGCCTGGGGTCGGCTCAGGCTCGCAATGCAACACATCAGGAGAAGAAATTAACCGACGACGCGCTGCAAACTTTCCGCAAAGTCTTCGATATTCCGGTTCCTGACGAGGCCGCCAAGAATGGCGCCCCGTATCGTCCGCAGAAGGACACTCCGGAAATCGAGTACATGAAGAAGGCCCGCAAGAACCTCGGCGGCTTCATCCCTGCACGCGACGCTCGCAAACCAGATCTTAAAGCTCCCGAACTAGATTTCTTCGCCGACGCCCTCGGCGGCTCGCGCGGACGCGCAGTCTCCACCACCATGGGATTCGTGAGTATGCTGCGCACGCTGCTCAAGCATCCTGAAATGGGAAAGCTAGTCGTGCCCATTGTCCCAGACGAAGGCCGTACCTTCGGACTGGAGTCGGCAATCCGCCAAGTCGGCATCTACGCTAGCCAGGGACAGCTCTACACGCCGCACGATCAAGACATTCTTCTCTATTACCGCGAAGAAAAGGACGGTCAGATTCTGGAAGAAGGAATCACCGAAGCGGGTTCGATGGCATCGTTCACAGCGGCGGGAACGGCATACACCAACTATCGCCTGCCCACGATTCCGTTCTACATGTACTACTCGATGTTCGGATTCCAACGCGTGGGCGATCTCATCTGGGCCTTCGGTGATGCGCGCGGCAAAGGCTTCCTGATGGGCGGCACCGCTGGGCGCACTACGCTCTCCGGCGAAGGGCTGCAGCATTGCGACGGGCATAGCGTGGTGATGTCCAGCGTTTATCCAACCTGCGTGACCTATGATCCCGCTTACGCTTTCGAGATGGCCGTCATCGTTCATGACGGACTGCGTCGGATGTACGAGAAGGGCGAAGACCGCTTCTACTACATCACGATGTACAACGAAGATTACGCGATGCCGGAGATGCCGAAGGGCGTAGAAGAAGGCATTCTGCGCGGCATCTACAAATTCAAAGCGGCGCCGGGTGGAAAGGCAGTCGTGAATTTGTTCGGCAGCGGTCCAATCCTGAACGAGGCGCTGAAGGCGCAGGCTACGCTCGCCGAAAAATACGGAGTGCAAGCTGACGTCTGGAGCGTCACGAGCTACACCGAGCTACGTCGCGATGCTTTGGCCGCGGATCGATGGAATCTGCTGCATCCAGCGGAAAAGGAAAGACAGCCATACATTCTCAAAGCTCTTGAGGGCGCGGAAGGCCCAATCATCGCCGCGAGCGACTACATGAAGATCGTTCCCGATCAGCTCTCACCGTGGCTGCGTGAGCGTCTTGTAAGCCTCGGCACTGATGGCTTCGGTCGCAGCGACAATCGCGAGTATCTGCGCAAGCATTTCGAGATCAGTCCGGAGGCAATCGTCGCGGCAACGCTGTCGAAGCTCTCGCGCGAGAAAAAGTTCGACGCGAAGAAAGCGCAGAAAGCGTTCCAGGAGTTAGGAATCAATCCGGAAAAAATTGATCCAGCGAAGGCCTAAAACCAAAACACGACACGGATCGCTCGGATGTGACGGATTAGACGGATAACTCGACAGCAAGTCAGATCGCAACAGAGAACGCATTCTTGGTGGATTATCCGTATAAATCCGTGACATCCGTGTGATCCGTGTCATGTTTTGAGGTTGCTTTCGTCCATTTACAATTTAGTTATGGCTTCAACTTCTCAAGAAATTCCACGTAGTTCATTCCTCATAGATCCGCATGACCGGGAGCGTGTCTTCGAGGCCTTCCGGCGCTGGGGGTATCTTCAGGCCAAGCTCGATCCTCTCGGGCAGTACCTGCAGCCTCAAGCAGTTCCTGAACTCGATGTCCAGGGAGACTTTGCCGACGAAGCCCGTCGCTGTTACTGCGGGACGATTGGCGCCGAGTTCATGCACATTCCCGATGCGGCGCGGAGAGAGTGGATTCAGGAGCGACTCGAAAGCGACGCTCCTGCAGTGGACCAGAAGCACATCCTTGAGCTGCTCACCAGAGCTGATCTGTTCGAACATGTAATCCAATCGCGTTACCTCGGAACTAAGCGATTCTCACTCGAAGGCGTTACTTCGCTGATCCCATTTTTGGACGAAGTCCTGAACGATGCTGCGGAGCGCGGCACGGTTCAAGTTGTGATCGCGATGAGCCATCGCGGACGTCTCAACGTGATGGTCAACACTGTCGGCAAGTCCGCGACAGACATGTTCGCAAAGTTCGAAGATGTCGACCCGCGCAGCATTCTCGGCGGCGGCGACGTGAAATATCACCAGGGCGCGACGGGCACATTCTCAGGACGCAACGGCAGCACGATCAACCTGCATTTGGTTTCCAATCCAAGTCACCTCGAAGCTGTCGATCCCGTTGCTACCGGCCGGGTGCGCGCGAAGCAAATTCGCTGGGGTGGGGAGGACAAAGTGCTTCCCGTAATGATTCACGGTGACGCCGCCTTCGCCGGCCAGGGTATTTGGGCAGAGACTCTGAACCTCGCCAGCGTTGATGGATACACAGTAGGCGGCGGCTTGCACGTGATCGTCAACAACCTGATTGGTTTCACCACGGAGCCGTACGAGACGAACTCCTCGCGCTATTCTTCGGATCTGGCAAAGCGTCTTCCTATTCCGATCTTTCACGTCAATTCAGAAGATCCCGATGCAGTCCTGCGCATCGCGAAGCTCGCGGTCGATTACCGCTACACCTTCCATTCCGATGTAGTGATCGATCTCATCGGCTATCGCCGCCACGGTCACAGCGAAGTTGACGATCCCACGATCACGCAGCCGATTCGCTACGCCCGCATCAAAGATCATCCACCGCTGCATGAGATTTACGCAAAGCGGATTGGCCTCGATAACAGTCAGCGCGTGCAGGAGATCACCACCGAAATCAGCGAAGCGCAGAAGCAAGCAACGCGCATGAAGAAGATGCCGAAGCTTGCGCAGCTTCCCGAGTACTGGGACAACTTCAAAGGTGGATGCTTCCTGCCGGAGTACGAAGTTGAAACGGGAATCTCTGCGCAAGAGATCGCCAAGATCTCCGACAAGCTCGCGAGCTATCCGCCAGAGTTCCACATCCATCCGAAAATCAAAAAGCTGCTGGAGCAGCGTGCCGAAATGGGACACGGCAAGCGTCCCTTTGACTATGGCATGGCGGAAGCTGTGGCTTTCGGCTCATTGTTGATTCAAGGCACGCCGGTGCGTCTGAGCGGACAGGACTGCAAGCGCGGCACCTTCAATCAGCGCCACAGCGTACTCATCGACGTCGAGAACGAAGACGAGTACATCCCCCTGAATCATATTCAGCCGGGACAGGCGAAATACGAGGTCTATAACTCGATTCTCTCCGAAGCTGGAGTGCTCGGTTTTGAATACGGCTATAGCCGCGACTATCCAGAAACGCTTGTGCTCTGGGAGGCGCAGTTCGGCGATTTCGCAAACGGCGCGCAGATCATCATCGACCAGTTCATCTCGTCGGCAGAAGACAAATGGGGACTGCTCAGCGGTCTCGTGATGCTCCTACCTCACGGCTATGAAGGACAAGGTCCGGAGCACTCCAGTGCGCGGCTCGAGCGCTATCTGCAGCTCGCGGCGCGCGACAACATGCAGATTTGCCAGCCTTCGACCGCCGCGCAGTATTTCCATCTGTTGCGGCGCCAGGCGCTGCGGCCGTGGCGGAAGCCGCTCGTCGTCTTCACGCCAAAGAGCATGCTCCGTCATCCAGACGCGAACTCGCCGGTTCAGGATTTCAACCGCCCGCATTTCCTGAACGTCCTTCCCGAAACGGAAATCGCGAATCCAACCCGCTTGCTGATCTGTACCGGCAAGATAGGACATGAGCTGCGCATGGAACGAAAGAAGCGCAAGGACGATTCCACGGGGATCATTTTCATCGAGCAGCTTTATCCCTGGCCGGAAGCGGAACTCGCCGCGGAGTTGCAGAAGCACTCCAGCGCTAAAGAGATCGTCTGGGTCCAGGAAGAGCCTGCCAATATGGGTGCGAACTGGTTTGTTGTTCCGCGACTCAAGCGGATTTCCAGCGGACGCCCGGTGCTCACCGTAAAACGATCGGCGGCGGCCAGTCCTGCAACGGGATCGGCCAAGGCCCATGACATGGAGCAGAAGACGCTCATCGATCTCGCATTCGGCGGAGCCAAGTAGCGCCTGATGCCAGTCAGCGTCCGGGTTGATCGAGCGAAAAAGCTTGTCGTCACCACCTACACAGGCCAAGTGACGAACGAGGACGTTGTGCAACAGATTGCAGAGATCGAGCGCAACCTCCCATACGACGGTGAATACTGCGCTATCACCGACTTTACGCAAGTAACACACTTCGACATTTCCTCTGATCAGATCAGGCTGGTTGCGGAATCGAAATCGCCTCTTGAGAAGGCGAGACGAGTAATGGTCGCGCCATCCGACGTGGCTTACGGAACATCACGGATGTTTCAAATGCTGGCTGGACGAACCAGACCAAATATCAGTGTCGTTCGTACTCTCGACGAAGCGTATAAGACGCTGGAGATAGATGAGAAAGGAATCTAGCGGCTTTTTGGTCGGAACGCTGTCATCGCTACAATGAACCTATGAACAAGATGATCCTCTCCAACCTCGTACACCGGCCGATTCGGTCGCTGATCAGCGTGGTGGCCGTGGCGGTGGAGGTGACGCTCATGCTGGTGATCGTTGGCCTGATGTTTGGCATGCTCAACGACAACAAGCAGCGTACTGCAGGAATCGGAGCCGATGCTTTTGTGCGTCCGCCAGGATCCTCGGCCATCATGACGGCCAGCGGTGCGCCTGCGTCGATCAAGGTTGCAGATGTATTGCGAAAGCTGCCTCACGTGAGCGCCGTCGCTCCCGTAGTGCTTCAGACAGTGACCAGCGGAGCTGTGGAGACGATTTACGGCATTGATCTGGCGACATGGAATCAGTTGGGATCGCCGTTTCATTACATCGCTGGCGGTCCGTTCCAGGGACCGAACGACATCATCATCGATGACTATTTCGCGAATTCAGCCCACTTGAAAGTTGGAGACAGGACGACCGTATTAGCGCACGATTTTCGCGTTTGCGGAATCGTGGAACACGGAAAGGGCGGTCGCAAGTTTCTTCCCCTTCACACTCTGCAGGAGCTGACCAATTCTGAAGGCAAAGCCTCGATCTTCTACGTGAAGTTGGACGATCCGAAGAACTATGAAGCTTTCAAAAGTGAAGTCATGAACGTTCCCGGCATGAGCCAGTATGTCGTTACTTCAATCCAGGAGTGGCTCAGCCTGGTGACCCCAGAGCGGCTGCCCGGATTTTCAATCACCATCAAAGTGGTGATTGGGATTGCCGTTTGCATCGGCTTCATCGTCATCTTTCAGTCGATGTACACCGCCGTCATGGAGCGTACGCGCGAGATTGGTATTTTGAAATCTCTGGGAGCTTCGAAGGGCTACATCGTGAATGTCATTCTGCGCGAAACCGTCATTCTGGTCATTGCTGGGATCATTCTGGGAATTGGAATCAGTTTTGCTACACAGGCTGCCTTGCTCGCAAAGTTTCCCACAATAACTGTCCAGGTCGGCGCAGAGAACTGGTTGTGGAAGGCCGCAGTCATTGCAATTGTTGGCGCAATGATCGGGGCGCTCTATCCCGCATTCAAGGCTGCGCAGAAAGATCCGATCGACGCACTGGCTTACGAATAGCGCCGGCTGCTGCTTGGAAATAAATCCGGCAATCAAATAGATTGGGAAGGCCCTCTGCCTGGTGCGGAAGCTTGAACCGGGACTATGGAATCGTATGGAAGTCAAAGAACAAACCGTCTCAGCCACTGACGCTCCCATCACGTCAGTTGTCCAAATCGGAACCCGTGAAGGTCAGAGTGTCACTATTCGAGGATGGCTCTACAACCTGCGCGAGAGCGGCAAGCTCCTGTTCCCTATTTTTCGCGACGGAACAGGACTGATCCAGGGCATCGTGCCCAAAGCCGCAGTTCCGCCCGAAGTCTTCGATGCCGTCAAGCAGCTGACACAGGAATCTGCCGTCATTGTGACCGGCAAGGTTCGCGCAGACAAACGTGCGCCGGGCGGATACGAACTCGATGTCAGCGATGTAAAGGTCGTACAGCGCGTTCCTGAGGACGATCCGTTTCCTATTTCGCTGAAGGAACATGGCGTTGACTTCCTGATGGAGCATCGGCACCTCTGGATGCGCACTCCTCGACAGGCGGCAATCTTGCGCACACGTGCCGAAATCATCAAAGCTGCCCGCGACTTTTTCGACGAGCGTGGATTCACGCTTACAGATCCGCCAATCCTTACCCCTGCAGCCTGTGAAGGCACGACGACTCTCTTTCCAGTCGATTACTTCGACGATCAGGCTTATCTCACGCAGTCTGGCCAGCTCTATATCGAAGCGACGGCGATGGCTCTCGGCAAGGTCTATTCGTTTGGCCCGACGTTTCGCGCTGAGAAGTCGAAGACACGTCGTCACCTGACCGAGTTTTGGATGGTCGAGCCGGAGGTCGCGTACGCGACTCTCGATGATCTGATGAAGCTCGCGGAAGAATTTATCAGCTTCATTGTTGCGCGCTGCCTGGACCGGCGGCGTGCAGATTTGCAAACGATTGGGCGAGATGTTTCGAAGTTGGAATCCGTAAAAACGCCATTCCCTCGGATTACCTACGACGAAGCCGTGCAGATTCTGGAGAAGGGATTCGCCGAAGGAAAGCTGGAAAGTAAATTCGAATGGGGCGGAGACTTTGGTTCACCCGATGAGACCTATATCTCGTCACAGTTCGATCGCCCAGTGATGGTTCATCGCTATCCTGCGAAAGTAAAAGCCTTCTACATGGAACCGGATCCGCAGCGTCCCGATTTGGCGCTTTGCGTTGATGTGCTAGCTCCGGAAGGATATGGAGAGATCATCGGCGGATCTCAGCGCATGAGTTCGTATGAATTGCTGCTCAAGCGTATCCACGAGCACGATCTTCCTGAAGCGGCATTCAAGTGGTACCTGGATCTGCGCAAATACGGCGGAGTCCCGCACGCTGGTTTCGGAATGGGAATCGAACGCGCCGTGGCATGGATCTGCGGCCTCGAGCACGTGCGCGAGACAATTCCGTTTCCCCGGATGCTGCACCGCATTTATCCATAGCTTCTAAGCTGCTAAGCTCCTCAGCTTTTAAGCGGTTGACTGTCCATGCATCAGTGCGAACTGCGTAAGATTGCAAGCAAGACAGTGAGAATCAATAGCTGACATATTCGACACAGGTTTAGCAGCTAGGAGCTTAGCAGCTCAGCAGCTTTTTTATGAAAGAACTTCCCTCTCGTCCGCACAGCGCACCGACGCAGGTGATGACACGCAAGATCCGTGTTATCGGCGTGCCTCTTGATCTTGGACAATCGCGTCGCGGTGTCGATATGGGACCATCCGCTGTGCGCGTAGCTGGCCTTGAAGCGCGACTTGAAGCCCTCGGTCTCGTCGTAGAAGATGGCGGAAACGTGCCGGTCGCAATCGCGGAAACAAAGAAGGAGGGAAATCCGCGTGCGAAGTACTTCAAAGAAATTGCGGCGACTTGTACGAAGGAAGCGGAACTTGTTTTGAAGACGCTTGAGCAAGGAATGCTTCCGCTTGTGCTCGGCGGCGATCACTCGATCGCAGCAGGAACGGTAAGCGGAGTCGCCGAATACTATCGTCGCCAAGATCAGCGCATCGGTCTGATCTGGATCGACGCGCACAGCGACATCAATACCCCGGCAACTTCGCCCAGCGGTAACGTTCACGGCATGCCGCTCGCAGCCATTCTGGGCCTTTGGCAAGACGAGCTCTCTCGCATTTACGATTTCTCACCGAAGGTTTCGCCGGAGAACACCGTCCTCATCGGCGTGCGCGATATTGATCAAGCGGAAAAGGACAACATCCGCAGCGCAGGCGTGACCGAGGTCTACACTATGCGCGACATAGATGAACGTGGCATGCGAACCGTAATGGAAGAGGCGCTCCGAACAGCAGGGCGTGGCACGGCCGGCTATCACGTGTCGCTCGACATGGATTGGATCGATCCTGAAGACGCGCCTGGCGTCGGAACTCCCGTGCGCGGCGGAGCCACGTATCGCGAAGCGCACCTCGCTATGGAGATCATCGCCGACCACGGACGCATGGTGAGCTTCGAGATCGTCGAAGTGAATCCTGTAATCGATGAGCACAACCGTACAGCTATGTTGGCGGTTGAGTTGGCAATGTCGGCCTTCGGCAAGAAGATTCTTTGATCCGCTCCGCGTACACGCTCGTAACTCGTGGCCTGCGACTCATCCCTGAGCTGTCGATTTTTTCATCCGCATCCGTCTAGCCAGTGGAGGGAGCACAATGCAATTCCTGTTGCTGATTTATCACTCCGAAGCTGAATGGACGCGGCGGAGCACGGCCGAGCAGGAGGCTATTTATCTGGAATATCGCGAGCTGATTCAAGAGCTGCGTGAAAGTGGTCAACATCCGCGGCCACCAACTCGAGTCTACGGCAAACTCTGTCACAGTGCGCGTCCGGGATGGCGAATCCGGTACGATCGATGGACCATTTGCGGAAACGAAGGAGCAGTTGGGCGGCTATTTCCTTGTGCAGGTGAATACGCTCGAAGAAGCTGTGGGCATCGCCGCGCGCATACCTTCCGCACGCACCGGCGTCATTGAAATTCGGGAAATCATCCCAACTCGAACCGAAACGTGAACATGACACAAGCCTTCCATTTATTGGTGGCGCGTGAGACAAGTCGGAAGATAACTAGCAGTTCTTCGGCTTTTTCTGTTACAAAGAGGGCCACGAAGGAGGCGCAATGGGTTCACCTTCGCTTGCACCTGTAGCAACTTCCCCGCGTTTCGATGCGGCGTTATTAATCCTGCGCATTGCCAGCGGGATCGTGTTTCTTTACCACGGGAGCGCGATTCTTTTTGGTGCGTTCGGCGGTCCCGGACCACAGAAGTTTGCGGCATTTATGCATGCGCCGGCAGTCATCGGCTACCTGGTCGGACTGGCGCAGTTCCTCGGTGGTCTGGCGATCCTTCTCGGCCTACTGGTCCGCGTTGGAGCTGTATGCATCATCGTCGTCATGCTTGGGGCCATTTTTCTTGTGCACTTGCCCCATGGCTTTGATGTGACCAAGGGTGGCGTGGAGTATGCACTAACGCAACTGCTGATTGCGCTCGCGCTTCTGCTTAGCGGAGCAGGACGATATTCCCTATCCGGGATTCTGGCTGGCGGTCTGCGTAAGTTGTAACTCACGTCACAGGTGCTTGTGGGGCCACCGCCGCGAACCTGCGCGCTTTTTCTGTCCACTGCGGGCTTCTGGTGATCGCGTGAAGGATATCGTCGGGCCGGTCGACGACTTGCCACATCTGCAGATGCTGCGGATTCATAAAGCGTTCTTCGACACAGCGCTCGAGCAACGCGACGCAGGGGTCAAAGAACCTGCGCGTGTTTACCATCACAATCGGGTTTAGATAAATCGCGAGTCGCTTGAGCGTGATGGTTTCGAACAATTCTTCCAGCGTTCCACATCCTCCCGGCAGAGCAATGACGGCATCAGTGCCCGTGAGCATCAGATGCTTGCGTTCGCGCATACTCTCGACCACCCGCAGCTCCGTGAGCTGCCGATGAGCCCACTCCAGCTCCTGCATAAATTTGGGCATGATGCCGATCACGGTGCCGCCATGGGCGAGCGCTCCGTTGGCAACTTGTCCCATCAACCCAAGTGCTCCGCCTCCATAGACGATCTCAATGGAGTTGCGCGCGAGAATCTCTCCTAAGCGATGCGCGGCCTGCATGTACTCAGGATGGCAGTACTCGCTGGAGGCGCAGTAGACACAAACTCGGGGCATGCAAACATCATTCCACGTTTTTGCCTAGAAGCGCCAGAAAGTGTCTTGTTGCGCTAAATCGCTCTACGACACGAGCGGGATTCGCTGTCCGAGTGAGGACTCGCGGAGAGATTTGCTTGCACCGGCAAATCTTTTTTCTGCATCGCGTGTTTACATTGTTGCGTCTAATTTCTCACGCTGCGCCATGAAGTCTATCAGTCGAGAAGAGCTGAAGCAGGCGATCGACCGGGGTGACGTAATCCTCCTCGATGCGCGATCGCCGGAAAAATTTCACAAGTCACATCTGCCTGCTGCAATCAACATTCCCGCCGGACGAGCCGCCGAACTGGCTCCTCAGCTTGTTCCGAATAAGAACGCTTTCCTGGTGACCTACTGCGTAAACTTCACCTGGAAACTTTCAGAACAACTCGCGCGAGAGTTGCAGGCACTCGGATACGAGAATGTCCGCATCTACGAAGAAGGTCGTCGGGACTGGATGAATGCTGGATTGCCGCTCGAAGGGAGCGCTCCATATGAGCCTGTGCCACGATTTGAGCCGAGTACCAACGAAGCCGAAGCCGAGGATAAATTAAAGCGGGTTAGTTAAACGTTGTTCGTAAGCACAAAATCGGACAATCACATCATCAGAAAATTTCTTCGAATTTCGAAACAACTCACGAGATCAACTCTCCCGTACTCTCTTGATCTACTCGCACTATGAGTTGGCGTAGATTGTCGTTCCAGTAATTTGCGAGCACCACTTCATCCAACCAAGCAGCGGAATTCTTCTTCACACAAGTATCACCAAGCAGAAGAAGCTCACTTTGCATTCCTAACTTTTTGGTCAGGGTCGAACCTTGGTTGCCGATTTGTCTGTACTTATCGCCGGACTTTTTTTAGGCGATCTTTTTTACTTTTTCCGCGTGGGCAGCAGGGCCGAGCGCTGGCTGCTTCGGCTGGCCAATCGCAAAAAGTTGGCGGTTGTTCTATGCGCAGCTCTGGCAATGGTACCGCGTGCGTTGCTACTGCCCATCATGCCGATCCCCACGCCGCAAATCGTCGATGAGTTCAGCTACATCCTCGGCGCCCAGACGTTGGCGGAAGGACGTCTGACAAATCCTGTTCATCCGCTCTGGCAGCACTTCGAGAGCTTCCATATCAACATGGTGCCGACGTATGAGTCGCAGTACGAGCCGGCACCAAGTGCCTTTATGGCTGCGGGTCTCGTTTTGGGAAATAACTGCTGGTGGGGCGTTTGGCTTGCCACCGGACTCATGTGCGGGGCAATCTGCTGGGCGCTGCAGCCGGTTATCGGAAACATGTATGCATTCCTGGCTGGTCTGTATGTCGTGCTGAAGTACAGCATCGGGACTCAATACAGCGACTCGTACTGGGGAGGCTCTGTTTGCGCACTCGGCGGAGCTCTGGCCCTCGGCGCATTTGTACGAATTCTGCAAACCCCCTCGCCGAAGTGGGTGCCATGGCTCATTCTCGGAGTGGGGATCCTCGCCAATAGCCGGCCATACGAAGGCTTTCTGTTCTCTCTTCCGCTTGCGTTGGGTCTTCTGATCTGGATAGTCAGAACGCGAAACTACATTCGCATTCTCGCTCCTGCTGCTGCGCTTTCGGTGGTGTTGGCCGCGTGGATGGCCTACTTCAACTATCGCGGTACCGGCCGCGCGACTGAAATGCCCTACACCGCCAATTTTGAGCAGTACCACTTCGTGCGGCCATTTATCGGATCGGGAATGAAGCCGTTTCCGCATTACAACAACTACGAGATGGCCGCGCTGTTCTGGAACTGGGAGGGGACTCCTGGCAGACTCGCAGAGACGTGGAGCGGAATCCAGAAACTCGAAAAAGCAAAATTCCATTTTTACTACCGGGAGCACTTCGCCCCACTGCTGATTCTTGCCTTGGTGGGCTGCTACTTCTGTTTCCGGCGTGAAGACCGGAGCTATCTCGCCTTCACGTTTCTACTCGTCCTGATAGGACTGTTCGCGGTAGTGTGGTGGCCGTTGTCGTCGTACCCCGCGCCGCTGCTGGTGAGCTTCTACGGCCTTGCATTCCTCGGCATCCGCTATCTGGGAACCGCGCGGCCGCGCAACTTCCGACTCGGTAAATATTGGGCCCGCGGACTCGTCGTTGCTGTACTTATCACGCCGACAATCAATATCCCTCACGAGATTCATAAGGCAAGCAATATCCGCTATCCGATGCCGTGGAATGAAGATCGCCAGCGCGTGATCGATCAACTCGAAGCGCAGCCGGAGAAGTCCCTGCTGCTCGTGAGCTACGCGCCGATGCACGACCCGGCAAAAGAGTGGGTCTACAATACGCCCGACATTGATTCACAAAAAGTTGTCCTCGCGCGCGCTCTGGGCGCGGAAAAGGACTGCAATCTCGTTCACTACTACCAGGACCGAAAGATCTGGTTTGCTGATGTCGGCCTGGATCCCTGGCCCGAGCTTCGATCTGCTGACGCTCTGGTCTCTTACTGCAACGCAAGTCCCGAATTGAGAGCCAATCTTATTGTCCCTGGGGAATTACCGTGAATCATCGGCTTAAAACTGCTGTCATTATTGGCGCCGGTCCTGCTGGCCTGACCGCCGCCTTCGAACTTTTGCGCAACAGCGATATCAAGCCCATTGTGCTCGAAAAGAGCGATCAGATGGGCGGCATTTCGCGCACCGTCAACTACAAAGGCAATCGCATCGATATCGGCGGACACCGCTTCTTCTCGAAAAGCGACCGCGTCATGAACTGGTGGTTCGAGCATATGCCGTTGGAGACAACTGCCTCCCAGAACGGGAATGGCAATGGCCATGCAAAGCAGCCGATTCAGATTTCCTATCAAAACCGGCAGCGTGATCTCGTCGGCTGCACGAATGGGAACGGGAATGGCTGCCATCCTGATGAAGTCATGCTCGTTCGGCGCCGCAAGTCGCGCATCTATTTCCTGCGAACGTTCTTCGATTATCCGATCACCCTGAGCGGCGACACGCTGGCAAAGCTTGGCCCCATGCGAACTTTGCGTATTGGCCTGAGCTACATGCGCAGCGCAGCGATGCCGATCAAAAACGTTGAGAACCTGGAGCAGTTCTTCATCAACCGCTTCGGGCGCGAACTGTACCACACCTTCTTCAAGTCCTACACCGAGAAGGTTTGGGGAGTGCCGTGCGATCAGATCAGCGCTGAATGGGGCGAGCAGCGCATCAAGGGTCTTTCGATCAAGAAAACGCTTCAGCACATCATTCAGAAGCAACTCCAGAGCCGCAAGCAGAAGGGCATCGCGCAGAAGGAAACCGAGACTTCGTTGATCGAGCAGTTCCTCTATCCGAAATACGGCCCTGGACAAATGTGGGAAGCCGTGGCACGGAAAGTAAAAGCCATGGGCGGCGAGATCATCACAAATTTCAGCGTTACTGGTGTTCATTGCGGTGACTACAAGGTGGTAGGAGTAACGGGTGTCGATGCATCTGGCCAGGAGCGTCGGTTCGACGGTGATTATTTCTTTTCGACCATGCCCATTAAGGAACTCGTACATTCTCTCGACGTTCCAGTACCAGCAAACGTGCGTCAGGTGAGCGATGCACTTCAGTATCGCGATTTCATCACCGTAGGTCTCCTGCTGAAGAAGATGAAGGTAAAAGAGAACAGCCAAAACCTGGTTGAAGATAACTGGATCTACATCCAGGAGCCAGACGTAAAGGCCGGCAGGCTGCAAATTTTCAACAACTGGAGTCCACATCTGGTTTC
>DATEMI010000242.1:0-2147 GCA_035275665.1 Terriglobales bacterium
GAAGCCGAACACTTGGCGTTGTCGCGCCGGCTCTCGTTACATCTATATTTGCGAGAACGGACTCGTTCACTACTGCTCACAGCAGCGCGGCTTCCCCGCCAAGCCGCTCGCCGAGTACACCGTCGACGATATCCGCCGAGAGTTTCGGACCGAGAAAAGCTGCGCTCCGCACTGTACCGTCTCCTGCGTGCATCAGATCTCTTATATCGATCATTGGCGCGCGCCGCAGACGATTTCGGCCATGCCAGATCGGGAACAGATCGATGTGGATGTTCGCGAGTTAGTCAGGATGGAGTAAGGCAGCTTCTGAGCTGCTAAGCTGCTGAGCTTCTAAGCGAAAAGCATCCGTAATTGAGGCGCGCTTTCGTGTTTCACTAGAACGCGTCGCCACCACCTCCGCCAAAACCTCCGCCGGAGAATCCCCCGCCACTGAAACCGCCGCTGCCGCTGAAGCCAGAGTTGCTGTAGTTTGCGCGTGGAGTGGATACGAATGCTGACGTCGTATCGACTGCCATTGCGTTCAAGTTGTGCATGAAGAGCCAAGTGTTGAAGCTCGGGCCGTAGGTCCCTTCGTACCAGGTTGGCGGATTCTGCACGATCCCCTGAAATGCTTTTGCCCAGCGGTGTTCTACCCCAAGCGCCATTGCGTAAGGCAGGAACTTCTCGAATGTATCGTGCGGCATGCGCTTCAGCCGGTCGGCATCGACGCGATTCATGAACTCCTGGAAACCGAGAATCTCGATGCGAGTACGTACGCCTTTCAAGCTCCGCGCGGTCATAATGCGGGCAAACAGAATGATGATGATTACCGCAAGCGCAATCGCGCCGAACATCCACAGCCCGGATTGGGTAAAGTCAATATGAAGGAAATATCCCGCGACGACAAACGGAGCAGCGGTGATCACCGCACCGAGAATCCAGTAGGCGTGCGCACTCTCAGGATCGAGCGTGTACATGCCTTTTTCTTTTAACGACGACATTACATCGGTTTTAATCGGCTGAATCGCGACGTAGAAACGATTGCGCAGATCGGCGATGTGTGTTTCCGTTTGCCCGGCGGGAAACAGGTTTTCCATCATCACGCGCTCGAATGGAGCGAGGTCGTTCCACTGGTCCGGGCCTTTGAGCTGCACGAAGATGTAGTCCTTCTTGTGAAAGACGATCATCTGCGCGATTTCCTGTTCGCGAATCTTGATGTAGCCGCGCACAGCCAAATCGACAAGAGTCGATGTAATGTCGCGTGGATCGGTACTGTCATCGATCAGCGTTCCCATTTCGGCGGGGCTCATATCTTTCGGTGGTTGGTACATGGGCGCGACAGAAAGCCCGGAGCTTGGATCGCGGCCCTTGGTCCACCACAGCGCGAACATTACGATGAACGCCACTATGGGAAGAAAAATGATGGGGTTGCTGAACAAGAACCAGAGAGCCCGCGTAAACTCGCTGGGCGACTGCAGCACTCCCTTGGGAATAAAGATGTCGACCGTGAGGCCGCCTCGAGCGGCTAGCGGGTCCGATGTTTCTGCAACCACGTTCGGGCCCTGAATATCGGTGATGGCTTTATCGTTCGAGTGGTAAACACCCTGGAATGCCTGCGCGCGCAATTTGCCGTTCGCATCTTCCGGAAAGCGAACGTATGCCGACGCCGCGTCGATGGCAACTGGCCATCCATTGCCGGTGATGTTCCAATAGAACTCGTCGTGATCGTCGAAAAACTTCACCGCATTTCGAACCGAATAGATGATGTGAATGCGCTTGCTGGTGTCGGTTGCGCCAGTAATGTAGATGGTCAGGACGCGATATCCACCCTGATTCTTGCTGCTGAACTTGAGCGGATTGCCTTCTTCGTCGGTGACCTTTTGGACTCTCAGAAAAAGCGAGTAGTTCGAACCTTCCGGCCCAACGTAGTCCACGGGGATGTACCGATGTATGCCGTGGAAGCTGCCGACGAAGGCAAGCGTGAGACGTTCATTGATATCGGCTGAGCCGTTTTTGCGAACATCAATATCTGCGCTGAAGTCAGAAATACGCCAACTGCGCTGCTGCGCGCGGGCAGGAAGGCCGCAGAGCAGCAAAAGGACGGTCAGGAAGCTCGCAATTCTCAATACGCGCTCGTCTGATTGATGAAAACGCGAGCCTGTTTCATC
>DATEMI010000243.1:0-6888 GCA_035275665.1 Terriglobales bacterium
ACCACAGAGTCGAGGCTATTTTCCCCTGCTAAATTCCCTGGTGCCGACTTCAGAATCGCGTGCGAATGGTCGTATGTGGCAGTGGCGAAAGCAATTAAATAAGCAATTCCCACAAATCCCTGCAACATTCCCTGCCCCGCAGGCAAATCTGCAGATTTTCGCCGGAATTTGCAGAATTCAAGCTCGCGAGGAAGAAAATACCCTGTTGAATTCCCTGCGGCAGGGAATTTTTCTTTTGTGCGTGGTCGACGTTTTGGAGGAAAGAAGGACCTTGCTTGGGAAGCAAGCTGCGAGGTTGGCCGCTTCGAACGCGAAGCTTAAC
This sequence comes from Terriglobales bacterium, assembly GCA_035275665.1. Lineage (GTDB taxonomy): Bacteria > Acidobacteriota > Terriglobia > Terriglobales > Acidobacteriaceae > Gp1-AA112. The sequence goes on from DATEMI010000243.1 coordinate 323, forward strand.
TGGTTGCTTCGAGTCGTGCCGCGATCTGGTTCAATGTCCGCTGAATGCGATCAAGCTCAACCTGAGTTGCTTCTGTAAACTGCTCGATGCTTTCAGGCGCCCGCTCCAGATGGCGTGCAACGTTACGAACGATTTCGCGGCCACGGTCGCTAAGAAGGAACACGCCAAGCCCTCCTAGCAGCACTCCCAGACCGCCCAAGCCGTATGTGAGTTGTTTGTTCTTGTCCATCCCCGTCTGGACCCCACTTTCAGATGCTCGCAAATGCAGCATCCTGCTGAAAAATATGATGCAGCTTTGCGCCTTCGGGCAAAAAGAAAGTAGCTGGATGCATTACCACGGTTCCCAACGGCGTCTGGAAGCAGCCAACGGTAACTGGTCGAAGACCGTGAAATCAGCTAGTTGCGCTGGTTATCTCACAGTTGCCACTTTTTGGCTGTTTCCGGGTTTAAATCGTCATCGAAATGAGTGTCCGGTTTCGGATTCGGAGGATAGGTAGCTGAATGAAGAGGCTATGGATTACCGCGGCCGCAACATTGGCCTTAACGATGGCCCCAGCATTGGGAGCCTTTGCCCAGATCGACATGAGCCAGGGTCAAGGACCAGTGCTTACAAATCGCAACCAGGGTCCAACGGCCCAGAATGTGATCCCTGCGGACACCCAGTTCGAAGTCCAGCTCAAAGATACTCTCGACAGCAGCAAGGATTCCGTGGGCAAGAAATTCAAAGCCAAGCTTTCACAGGACCTTGTGGCGCAAGACGGCAGCACGATTCCTATGGGCTCGGAAATCAAGGGTCACGTCAGCGACGTGCAGCGTGGGTTCCACTCTCAACTGCTGCTGAGTTTTGACGAAATCAAGACTCGGCACGGCTGGGTGCCACTCGCTGCGATGGTCGCCGGAGTCCCTGGCGAGCATAGCGTCCAGACTGAAACCGGACCAGAAGGTGAAATCAAGCACAGGAAAGTGGATACTCGCCGCGAAGTTGAATCTGCTGCGGCCGGCGCTGCCATCGGAGCGATCGCTGGGGTCGCCGCAGGGGGTGGAAAAGGCGCTGCCATTGGCGCAGGCGTGGGCGGAGGACTTGGAACCGGAGCGGGTCTGTTGACTGGACGCAACATCCGACTGAACAAAGGCCAAATGCTCGATTTGCGACTGGAGCGGGATATCTTCCTGCCGCGCGGCTAGACCGGATTTCTTTTGTCATTCCGACGCCGCCTTTGGCAGAGGAACGCCTACAGACTGCGTTGGGCGTTGTAGAGAGAGAGTTTCGAATACTCTAATGCAACGATTGACCTTACGGCATACCTGAAGCCCCTGGCAGTCGATCGGGATTCCTCACCGCAACAGCAGCGGTTCGGAATGACAAATCTGAAAAGTCTCCCTGGTGAATAGCCTTTTGGGCCACATTGACCTCGCCGTCCACGAAAAATAGACTGAACTGTACCCGCATTCCACTTCACTCGTGGAGCCTACCTGTGCCTTACTCGCAAGATCTGCTCGATTCTCTTCACAACATCGCGACGCAGCTTCGTATTGATTCCATCCGTGCCACGACAGCCGCCGGCAGCGGACATCCGACAAGTTGCATGTCTGCCGCTGAGATCATGGCGTGCCTGTTCTTTTCGGTGATGAGCTTCGATCCGCAGGATCCGGGAAATCCCACGAACGACAAATTCGTATTGTCTAAAGGACACGCTGCTCCGGTCCTCTACTCCGCTTGGGCGGAGCTGGGATTCATCACGCGCGAACATCTGCTCACATTGCGGAGAATCGATTCGGATTTAGAGGGACATCCAACACCGGTTCTGAAGTTCGTTTCGGTTCCTACGGGATCTCTCGGTCAAGGAATTTGCGTAGCCCTCGGCATGGCGCTCGATGCGCGAGTGGATGGATCGAACTTCCGCGCGTACGCACTCTTAGGGGATGGCGAGAATGCCGAAGGTTCAGTTTGGGAAGCGGCAGAATTGGCGGACCATCATAAGGTCGATAATCTCTGCGCTATTGTCGACGTAAATCGTTTGGGCCAAAGCCAGCCGACAATGCTTCAGCATCATCTCGAAATTTATCAGCAGCGCTGGTCTGCATTCGGATGGAATGCACTGGTGGTCGACGGTCACGATCCACGACAGCTCCTGGAAGCATTCGATAACGCAAAGCAAACCAAAGGCCGGCCCACGGTGATTCTCGCCCGTACGCTCAAAGGCAAAGGCGTCTCGTTCGTCGAGGATAAAGACGGCTGGCACGGCAAGCCGCTCAAGAAGGAAGAAGCCGATAAAGCGATCGCCGAACTCGAAAAGCAATTCGTAAAATCTAACGCACCCACGCCGAAGCCGCCTAAGCCTACTGGTAAACCAAAACAGTACGGCTCCTACAAGAATGTTCCTGCTCCCCAATACGAGTTCGGCAAGGAAATCGCCACGCGTGAGGCCTGCGGACATTCGCTGGAGCAGATCGGAAAGATTAACGAAAACGTAATCTGCACCGACGGCGACGTCGAGAACTCCACTTACACTGAGTTTTTCCAGAAGATCGCACCCAACCGCTTTTTCGAAGGCTACATCGCCGAGCAGAATATGGTGGGCATGTCGATGGGCTTTGCCGCTCTGGGAAAAATTGCCTTTACCTCGACGTTTGCCTGCTTTCTCACGCGCGCCGCTGATTTCATTCGCCTGGCCGGACTTGCTCATTTGAATGTAAAGTTCATCGGCTCTCACGTCGGTGTCTCAATCGGAGAGGATGGATCGTCGCAGATGGGGCTCGAAGACATCAGTCTTTTCCGAGCAATGGCGGAATCAGTTGTACTTTATCCGAGCGATGCGGTGAGCGCCTGGTATGCGGTTGACCTCGCAGCTTCACACCATGGCATTTTCTACATCCGCAGTGGACGCCCGAAACAGCCCGTCATCTACAAGAATGATGAGCAGTTCGAGATTGGGAAAGCTAAGGTGTTGCGCCAGAGCAACGACGACTCAGTCACCATCGTAGCCGGCGGCATCACACTGACAGAAGCGTTGAAAGCGTATGACGAGCTGAAGAAACAAGGAATTTCAATCCGCGTAATCGATATCTTCAGCGTTCGCCCTGTGGACACTGACGCTCTTCTCCAGGCTGCAGCCGCCACAAATAACACCATCATCACCGTTGAGGACCACTATGCCGCCGGCGGCATTGGCGATGCCGTCGCTGAAGCAGTTGGACCAGAAGGAGTGAGGGTGCATCGTCTGGCCATACGCGAGGTGCCTCACAGCGGTAAAGCGGAGGAGTTGCTGGCTAAGTACAAGATCAATTGGCAGGCAATCGTCGAAGGAGTGCACGCCGTAGCGCCGGCTGTGGTTCGCTGACAATCGATTCGACCCAAAGCCAGCCACGGATCACACGGACCTAAGGCACGGATTACACGGAAGGCGAAGACCAGTTACATCCGTGCGATCCATGGGCGGATTCAGAGTTACAGGTTTCTGGCGCGGTGCTCTTTGAGAATGCAGCGATTCATTACGACGGTGAGCCCTGCGTCTCGCGCACGTTTGGCTGCACCTTGATGAATGATGCCCTCCTGCAGCCATAAGGCAGGAATCTTCAGGCGGATCGTTTCTTCAACAATCTCGGGAACGAACTCGGGCCGGCGGAAGACATCCACTATATCTATCTTCTCTGGAACTTCTGACAGAGCTCGATACGCCTTCTCTCCCAGAACGGAACTCTCGTTTGGATTCACGGGGATGATGTGATAACCCCTGCTCTGCATATACCGCGAGACACCGAAGCTAGGCCGCATGGGATCGGATGACAGTCCAACAACAGCAATCGTTTTTGCTTTACTCAGCAGAGCTCCTATTTCATCGTTCGCTACGAGATTCATGCTTCTCCTGTTCCCTATTCTCCGCCCTTGCCGGCCGGACTGGTCCGAATCTTGAATAGTTTCAAACCCATTTTGCGCAGCGTCTCGGGGACATTCTTATTCATAGACAACGTTTTCAAATCGGGAGCGAGCAGGTTCTTAACCATGCTCAGTGAGAGGTCGAGCGGAGTACGTGGATTATTGCAGAGATTGCGCACGACCACGTAGTTCTTCAGGAACTTATGATTGCGGGCGATGTCGCGCAGCACGTTCTCGCGCACGTTCTTCATGTTGGCGAAGGTCTCGATCTCCTGCTCGCTCACTTTGGGAGATGCCAGCACCGCCGAGGACACGAGCTTGGAAGAGTCTCGAATCAAAATGCTGCGTTCCTCGCGGTTGCCCAGCATCGCAAGTTTGATGCGCTCGCCCACCTTCAAACGCGCCAGCTTCTGCAGTACGGAAAGGCGTTCGTCACTCTGCTCACCCTTGCCTTTTGCCGCCTCGAGCGTCTCGGCATTGACTTCAGTCGACTCTGCCTCGCTGGTTTCGTCCATTCCTCCCATCAGCGCGAACGGCTTGGCTTCATTTTCTTCTGCCTGTAGTTCGACTGCGTGCTCCTTGAGCCACTCCAAAACATGCGTGTCGGTCACCGTGCCAACTTCGGCGCCTACATCCACGCCTGGCGATGAGAGCCTTTGCGATAAGAACCCGTGCTCTTCAGGCGTGATGTTCGGATTCGCGAGCAGTGGCTTCAGAATTTTCGCCGAAGCAATTACGCGGGGACTGGCCAACATCATGGCGAAAACTTCGCGACTGGCGGTTTCTGCAATGGCGGCAAGAATGTCCTCCGACACGGCAGGATTCTCAAAGAGCACCGGCAGCAGCTTCGGGCGGCGATTGCGCGGAGCGAGAAAGTAATGCAGGACTTCGCGCGACGTATTCGGATCTGCCAGCGCAGCGATCGAACCCGCTTCGTCGAAGCCAGCTAATGTCATTCGCGCCTGCTCCCCGAAAATGGCGTGACCGCTGAGGTAGATGAGGATTTCGAGCATCTCTCCAGGAGGTACAGCGAGAGCGCCGCGCGAGGCCGAGCGCATCACGCCCGCCGGCACCGCCGACTGCTTCATCATTTCGATGAGCCGTGGCATGTGGCTACGAGACACCCGCCTCGCGTCGCATGAGGAGATATCCGCGGATGAATGGAGTCAGGTCACCATCGAGCACGCGAGTCGGATCACCAACTTCCACTTTGGAACGATGATCCTTCACGAGCTGATACGGCGCGAGCACGTAAGAACGAATCTGCGAGCCGAAATCAATGTCGAGCTTGGAGTCTTCCAGCTTCTTCGTTTCCGCTCGCTTCTTTTCCAGCTCATATTCGTAGAGCTTCGAACGAAGAATTTTCATCGCACGATCGCGATTCTTATGTTGCGAGCGCTCATTCTGGCAGCTCACCACGATTCCCGTCGGAATGTGCGTGAGGCGCACCGCGGAATCGGTCGTGTTCACGTGCTGTCCACCGGCGCCGCCAGAGCGGTAGGTGTCGATCTTGAGATCCGTTTCCTTGATGTCGATCTGAATCGATTCGTCGATTTCAGGCGAGACAAATACGCTGGCGAACGACGTGTGCCGACGCTTAGCCTGATCGAATGGCGAGATGCGCACAAGTCGGTGGACACCAATCTCACTCGTTAGGAATCCGAACGCGTATTCGCCATTAACAGTAAAGGTCGCCGATTTGATGCCTGCTTCCTCGCCTGCTTGATAGTCGTTCAGGACTGCTTCAAATCCCTCACGTTCCGCCCAGCGCAGATACATGCGCATGAGCATCTCGGCCCAATCCTGAGATTCGGTGCCGCCCGCACCTGGATGGATAGTGACAATGGCATTGCGCCCGTCGTTTTCGCCAGCAAGCAGCGTTTGTGTTTCCAGTTTGTCGACTAGCTCGCGCAGGTTCTCGATCTCGCGACGCAATTCGCCATCTACCCTCTCGCCTTCGCGCGCCAACTCGAAATAAGCTTCGATATCCTGCGTGCGCCGGCTCAAATCGTTTTCACTTGCGAGCGCAGCTTCGATGCGTTTGCGCTCGCGCATGGCTTGTTGCGAGAGTTCCTGATTCGACCAGAAGTTTGGGTCGGAGGCTTTCTTTTCTACTTCGGCGAGCTGCTCGCGCAGTCGGGGCGCGTCAAAGATACTCCCGCAGATCCTGGGCCTTTGTGCGGACGCCCGCGTATTCGCGTTCGAGTTCTTCAACCATCATTTTGGGTTCCCCAGTCTGCATAGAGATTCACTGGCGAAGCCCTTGCCGGGCTCGTCCGCTGAGTGCGGCCACGATCAGAGCCAGTACTGAAATTATCGCACAAGCATGCGCGAACCAATCCCCATGCCGAGTGTAGAACGTGGTTCCCGATTCGAAGCTATAGGGCGCCTGCAAGACCGTCCGCACATTCCGCGAAGCGGTGCTCACCAGCTCGCCGAGTGGACTGATGGAAGCCGTGATTCCGTTGTTCGTCGCGCGTAGCAGCCAACGTCCGTTCTCAATCGCCCTCATGCGCGCCATATTCAGGTGCTGACCTGGCGCGCCGTAGTCACCATACCAGCCGTCGTCCGAAAGGTTGACGAACAACTCTGCGCCATTCTGCGCGAAACGCCGCACCTCATCCGGAAAGATGGACTCATAGCAAATAAACGTGCCTACTTTGTGATCGCCTATCGCAAAAACATTGCG
>DATEMI010000244.1:0-3288 GCA_035275665.1 Terriglobales bacterium
CCCAGGCTCGCGGCAGCCGAAGCAGCTCGGGGATGGTCGACGATGAAGACTCGCCGCACGATCAGCGATGATGAAGAACTTCGCAGAATAATAAGGGGATCGCTGCTCGCGTTTCGGCTGCCCACCAAAGCTACCGCGGTATGTGAAGAAGCGCTCATCGAAAAAGCTATCATCGCCGAAGCGATCGGCGCCGTCCTCAAGGCCGAACCCCAGACCGCTCAAGCCGAGAGATTCGCCCAGCGGCAAGAGGAACTTTACGAGAGAGTCATGGCGGCCGTTCGCAGCAGCGGAGGTCTAACGCTACTGCCGCATCTCGATAAGTTCTTTCGCGCGTGGGATGCTGAATCAAGCCTCCGGTCGTGGACGGCGGCGCAGGAAAACGAAGCAATGGCCTTCTATCTGAAGGTCTCCAGACGCGAGAAGAGTAATGAGCAGCATGATCGTGGAAAGCGAGGCGCAGCTGCAAAGGGCGCACAATTTGCGACTCGAAACGATCTTCTTCGCCAACTGTATTCGTCGATCAAGATCCGACGACCGAAGTACCCAATGAGGCAGTTTCGCGAGGATCTCTCGAAAATCTCGACGAAGGGCTGGCAGCGCAATGTACCCGACGAATTCTTCGCCGTCGGAATCGACAATTGGAAAGCGTTCAAGGCCTCGCTCCGCAATGGCCGCGGCGAGATCATCAGCGAGCAGGCCCTTAGCAATATCGTCTCTTAGAAGGCTTCCCAGTCATCACCGAAGTCGTTCAAATGGCTGGAGTTCCTCGCAAAAAATTTCCCAACTCTAGCCGGCTACGCTTGGAATGCTCCCCGAAAATCCATGCTACACATCGCGTGTGTTCAAGTGCGGTTAATGCAAAGGAGAGTTCGCGAAATGTCACAAACCACTGCCTTCGATCAACTCAAAGTGGAGAGAAGCAATCTCATCGATCCGTCTCAAGCGGCCGAAATCTTGGGCGTGTCCGTGCACACGCTGGAACGGTGGCGCTGCTCGGGGCGATATGCACTGCGGTACCGGAAAGTCGGCCGTCGCATTCTCTATCACGCCGATGACCTCCGTGCATTTCTCAACCGCGAGCCGATGAAGGAATCGAACCGCCCTGCTCCCCGCCATCGTCCCCGCGGCGCGCGTCGAGCGGCAGCACGCTGACGATGACTTTCGATTCGATTTCCCTGGACGACCTGGCGACCTGCCGCACCGATCCGCGGCTCGCCAAAACCCTGCGTTCGCCGGACTGGATCGTGTGTCTCGAGTGCGGACGGCTTCTGCAAAAAATAAGCATCCATCACGTTCGGTCCCACGGTCTGGATGCGGCTGAGTACCGGTCGAAATGGGGCTACAACCGCGGAAGCGGACTGTCGTCCGAAAATCTCTCGAAAAAACATAGGGTCATCGCGCGCGAGATGGGGTTGTCGAAGATCGGCCGACGCAACCTCAAGCCTTTTTCCAAAGGCCACCGCGGCTTCGGCCGTCGGCGCGAAGGCATGCTGAACAACACAGGCATTCACGCGGGCAGATCGAAGCCGGCCAATCGGAAACTTGTTGATGGTCGAGCCGTGTCTGACTTCGAGATCGCTGAAGCGCGGCTTCGCGGCAATACGCTCGATTCTATAGCCGAATCAACTGGCCTCTCTCAAACTGCGATTTTATTTCGGCTACGACGTCTGAAATTCCCATCGCACAGCGGCAGAAGGGCCGCTTTCGAGCACGGTGCTCCTGTAACGGGTCAGGCGATCGCGGATCTCATCGATGGATCGCGCATAACGGCCCACGTCCTGGCGCGAATGATAGGTCTGAGTCCATCCGCGCTATACCCACACTTGAGGCGCCTGACGAAGACGATCCCATTTGAATTGGCGCGCTCGCTTCGGGCACAGCGCAATTCCCTCCCGCGTCGAGTGCCCTCTGAAAAGGGAGGACGTCCCACGACGCTGCTTCCGGCCGAAAGGCAAGGACTCCCCGAAAAATATCGAGCGTTGCATCGCGACCTGGTTTTGCTGCGGCGATGGGTCTCCGAGCGTGACGGCCGGTTCAAGGACATCGAATTACAGTGTTGGGTTTGCGACGAAACCCGTGCGGGGAGAATTCACACGTTGCTTTTCTGGCCAGAGTTTTTTCGTTGGTGCCGGCGTATATCGCCATCGCGCACGTTCCTAGACACAGTTCGTCCACAAGAACTCGCGTTCGATTTCCTCGCTGAAGACTTCGGAGTCTCGCCGCGAGCCATCGCGAGGGCCGTCTTTGGCGGCTAATTGCACGGGTTTCGGTAGAACTTTTCGACAAAAGTTCTACCGAAACCCCCCGGTTTTGGGACAACGGTCGCCGATTAGGATGGGACTGATGCTGAACATGACGTCAGCCCGCGCAGCAGCTACCTATGTCGCTTCACCCGGTCCAGCCAGGATCGTGCCTCACGCCTGGAGATGCGGATGAGCCTAGAGGCAATGGTCTGGGTCTTCCAGTTCAGCAAGAGTCGGGGACTCGATAGGCTCGTGCTGCTTGCCCTCGCGAACCGTCACAATCAAGAGAAGGGCGGATGCTGGCCATCTCATTCAACAATCGCGGCGGATTGCGGGATTCATGTTTCGACCGCGAAGCGCTGTCTCGAAAGCCTCGAGGTCCTCGGCGAGTTGAGGATCCGGGTCCGGCCTCGCAAATCCGGGAACCGCCAGGTCGCTCCAAACCACTCGAACTTTTACCGTCTTACGGGCGTGGACAAATGGCTAAAGGAGGGGTGCACAGAGAACCCCTCCTCCGGTTCTGTGCGCACTCCTAGGGGTTCCGAGAGCGCTGGGGAGGGGCGCACACAGAACCACGAACCTGTAATTGAATCTGTAACAGAAGAAGCGGGTGGTAGTCCGCTCCTGCAGTTATCTCAAGACCAGCGGCCCAAACTGCACGAGCAGGTCTCCGCTTTTTTTGAAATGAAATCTAAACCCGCCGCCACCGAGCCCGCGAACAGTGATCGGCGAAAGCACTTCGAGGCCGGAATCTTCAGGCAAGCGATCGGTCAAGCCTACTGGGATGCGACGAAGACGCACATGAAGCCAGATGCATGCGTGCGTGAGGCGATTCGCGCGGGCGGTCGCACGCTCCTCAGTAATCGATCGATGGAACTGAAGGAGCTCTCAAACAAGGCACTGGAGGGCGCCGTTTGGGAACGGATCCGGCCGAACGTCTCGGCACTCCTCGAAATGAAGAACTTCGACATGCGTTGCAACCAGGTTGTCGCCGTCGTGACGCGAACCATGACTGACGCGGCGCTCCAATTTCTCGACGGACGTG
>DATEMI010000245.1:0-9130 GCA_035275665.1 Terriglobales bacterium
CTTTGCAAAGCGGGCTGCTATCGCCGCCCTGCTAATTGCGATCTTCGTTTCCACATCGCAAAGCTTCGGACTTGTACTTTCCGCAGTTGTGAGTCTCGGAGCCTGGATCGCCTGTAGCGAAGCATTCCGTTCGGCAGAGTATGGATGGGCTTCTCTGTTTCTTACCATGGCGCTCGGCTTCAGCACCTTGCTCCTTGCGCCTTTGCCAACCAGCTACGCTCTCGTGCCCAATTTCCTCTGCCTCGCATTGTTCGTAAGCTCTCTTGTTCAAACAAGGGAGCTGTTGCCTGAAAGAGTTGCGACGAAAAAAGCGAACGTCGGAGCTTACTAAGAAAGCGAAAAGGACAGGTATCGAACATGCGGAAGCAAAAAGATGTAAGAGCCATCAATTCCATCGAGCGCATCCTGGAGTGCGCCGTTTGGTTGAACTGGAAAGACTTCGCTTCGAACTCGTTGCCTTTGGCGATGCAGTTGGAGTATCGAGGCGGGCCAACTCATTCCTTGGATTCTCTGAAGCTTTGGTCATCGACTTCGCGAGGATATTGGAACCTGGTATGCGAATATTGGATGCAGTCGAGTACAACTCATCAGCAGGGGATCACCTTTACCGGAACTAACTCCTCGCCCGCATTGACTCGCATGCTGGATGCAATCATGCATCATCAAGAAGCGTTTTCCCGCGATTCCACCGAGTTCTTTGACGGTCTGGTTCAGGTCGATGCTCCGGACGAGGCACAATCGGCTACCGCCAGACTTCAGATGGGCCTGGCACTCGGACGAATCACTTCCCGCAAGCCACCAGGGGAGATGACTATAGCGATGAGGTCCGCCGCGGATCATCCGGCTTTGCCCCTGTCAGCGTCGAATCGCCAGATCAATTAGGAGAAACAAATGAAACTGTACGTAGGCAATCTCGTCGCCACAATTACGGACGTTAAACTCAACGCCCTCTTCGCTGAGCACGGATCGGTGAACAGCGCGAAGGTAATACGCGACCAGAACACCGGACGCCCGCGCGGCTTCGGATTTGTAGAAATGTCGAATGCCGAGGCGCAACGCGCAATCGAACTGCTCAATGGAAAGGACGTCGAAGGGCAGCCGCTTACGGTGAATGAAGCTCGCCCAACGCGGCAACACTCTGACGGACGAGCACGCGGTGGATTTCAAAGGCGAAGCTACTAGTGTTAGCTGATTCTTGTGTCCTAGTCAGACTGAACTGAGGATTTCAATGCCTGTTGCAAGAGTTGCAGTACCTTCAATCACCGAAAAAACGCCTCGAATCACTGAAAAAAGGAATGCGCTTCCATGGCTGTTTTTTGTGTTTTTCAGTCTCTTATTCTTCTGGCTGCTGAAGAATGACATCGGATTTGCATTAGAAATTCTGGTGAGTGTCTCCACAGTGGTGGCGGCAATTGAGACCGCCTACGCCGGAATGTACTGGTGCACTGCAGGGTTCACGGTGCTCGCGTTGATATTCAATCCCTACGTTCGTGTTCTGCCTTCATTCGATCCTGCAATTGCCGCGTTTAGCGATGGTGGGTCTTTCTCCAATGTTGTTGCTGTTCGTATGTAGGAAAGTCCGACCTTACGCGCGCAGATTGCCGGATAGCTCCAGATGGTGGTTGCCGGCAGCCCGAGCTCTAATCGAGTTCGTTGAATGAGATCAGTTCCAGCAGGATTCCAGGGAATGCAGTGCTTAAGCCTTCGGCAAATCGATGGGAAAATCGAGACCCCAAGCCGTTCGAAGTAGCTCATGAGATGGGCAGGCCACCTGGAAGACGACAAGGTCCTTCAATGGATTTCAAGGACACGCCATGAAACTTTACGTAGGTAATCTGGGGTTTACCATCACTGACACTCAATTAGGATCGCTCTTCGCACAGTACGGAACCGTTGTCAGTGCAGGAGTCATACGCAACCAAGCGACAGGGCGCGGGAGAGGATTTGGGTTTGTCGAGATGTCAGACCCCGAAGCCCGTCAGGCTATGCAGATGCTGAATGGAAAAGACGTTGACGGACGATCCCTCACCGTAGATGAAGCGCGCTCAACACCTCAAGACTCCACCGTCAAAACGACGTAGCACAGAAATTTCTTTTACCTGGCGCCGATCGCCCCTGGTGTTCGGTCATCGGCATTAAGGAAATAAGGGAAGTTGAGGAATCACTGTCTCCGCAGACCCATGATCGTTATCCGTGATGCCAAAGAACTCCCGCTCTTCCAGACGCATTTCTCTTCCAAATGCCTCGCGGAACCTCTCCTCAAAGTCCGGACTGATCCAGGGCATGGATTGTTGCGGTCGCATATCTCGATTCCTTGAGAAACCATTTTTTCCAATTCACAGGACGAGATCAGATCGTCTGCGCATGGAGTGTCGCAGTTAGGATAATGGCACCATAGCAGTTTTCTGCAAGATACTACTGTGCAGTTCTGCTCACTTTGGGGTGTGATTTTGAACATCAATGAACCTGCAGAATGGCGGCGCGGATGCTAATCCCAAGCCTTTATCGCAAGCGTTCGTTTTTGCTGCTCGACTGCAGCCTGGAGACGTGGCGTGGTGACGTTCAAGAACGGTGCGAGTTGAGCGATACAAGCCGCACTAGGGCACACGATGCCGCGCCGGATATCCCATGCGTCTCTCACGGTTATTCCAAAATGCGCAGCTAGTTCACTGGTTGTCAGGTGTAATTGCTCCATCCTGCGCGTTAACAAACCGCTGAAGGATTCCATTTGCTCACTCTCCGGAATCAAAAGCCGAGCCGCCTGAGGCGGTTTTCCGCCTCAGGCCTAAACACGAGGGTCAGGCTGCTACGCTTGCAGCGATTTTATGAAACGTTGAATTGGTGACGTCGAACACGCGCACTTGAGGAGGTCCATCAGTCACATTGCCTAGGATCTTTAGCATCTCCGGGTACGCGCTTTTGTTGTAAGCCTCAGCATTCTCTTTGTTGTCCCAAAAACTGATCGCGACCGCATCCCTGCCGCCGGGCGCAACCAACGTGAGTTCGTCCTGAAATCCCTGCTGCTTTCGCAGTGCAGGCAGAACTTCCTTTTCGATGGTGTTCGCAAATGCTGCCGTAACATCGGCTTTTAGATGGATAGAGACTTGGCGAGCAAACATGTCAACCTCCTTGGTTGAGGTGACTAAGGGAAGAAAACTTCAGATGGGCTGACTTAGTTCAGAGAATCTGAAAGAGGAAGGGTAATTACGACCTCAATTCTCACCGTATCTGGAAAGCTGATCACTGTCAAATCAAAACGCTTTTCACTTTCAAAGTGTTCAATCCCGCTCAAATCCGCCATGGAGAGTGTTCATCGATGGACACTTTCCTTAGCAGTGGGAAATCGCCGAGCATCTTTCCTGTGCCTAGCACAACGCTACACAGTGGGTTCTCAGCGACGAAGACTGGCAGCCCTGTCTCTTCCCGAATGCGATTGTCGAGATTCTGCAGCAACGCCCCGCCGCCGGTAAGGAGGATGCCGCGATCACTGATGTCGGCCGAAAGCTCAGGTGGTGTCCGCTCCAGTGCAGACCTGATCGCATTCAGGATGGTCGAAACAGAGTCTGTCAACGATTCCCGAATCTCGCTGTCATCTACTGTGACCGATTGCGGTATCCCTTCGACGAGGTTACGGCCTCTTACCTCCATTGTGCGCGGCTTATCAAATGGGGAAGCACTTCCAATTTCGATCTTGATTTGTTCGGCAGTGCGCTCACCGATCAGCAGGTTGTATTTTCGCTTGACGTAATTCGTTATTGCCTCATCCATTTGATTTCCTGCGACCCGTACCGATCGTGAGTACACAATGCCGCTGAGAGAGATCACTGCAACATCGGTCGTGCCACCTCCGATATCTACGACGAGGCTTCCTATGGGATCAGTAATCGGCAAGCCTGCACCGACGGCAGCCGCCATGGCCTGCTCCACGAGATAAACCTCACTGGCATTAGCGCGATAAGCGGAGTCTGTGACTGCGCGCCTTTCCACCTGACTGATTTCCGCAGGGACACCGATAATTATCCGCGGGTGCAAGAAGATTTTGCGCTTGCATGCTTTGCGAATGAAGTAGTTCAGCATTTTTTCGGTGACCTTGAAGTCGGCGATCACTCCGTCCCGCATGGGCTTGATGGCTATGATATTGCCGGGAGTGCGGCCGAGCATTTCCTTCGCTTCTCTGCCAACTGCTTCTACTTCGCCCGTGTCCTTGTTGATGGCCACAATGGACGGCTCATTCACCACGATTCCTTTGCCGCTGATGTAAACGAGCGTATTGGCGGTGCCGAGATCAATAGCCAAATCATTAGCCAGCAGCGCGAATAATGAGGGGATCTTAAAAAATCGCGATTTTGGATAATGTCCGTTGAGTGACATCAATATTTCGTGAAACTACGGATAGCTGGAGTGAAGAGGAACTGCGGCACGAGGTCGACTCAGAACCGAAGTATTCATATTTGTGCTCTCGACAATCTTCTGAATCTACTCTCGGACTCGACCGCGGCGAGGCAAGCGAACTAACCTTTCGTATGGGAGGCTCTCAATGTGCGTCGATGCGCCATCTTCTTCCTCTTCTTGTTAGCCAAGTTCTTAGCTGCCCGTTTATCAGAGAGATATTTGCTCGTACTCTTTTGAGCATCGGTCTTGCGTTCTCCTAACGATCCGCTTGTTTGGGTGGTCGTTGTCTGCGCGGTTGAGGCCCCACCAGCGGCCGTTCGGCTGGAAGTCTCTTCTGTGGGCGCTACGTGACCCTTCTCCTGCTGTGCTTTGCGATTTATTTCTACAGTTTCCATCAATGGCTCCTCTTTTATTGTTTGTTCAGAGTAAACGTCCTACTTAAGTGATTGAGGTAATGCTCTGAAGCCGCATCCCTCGCGGACACATTGCGTATTCCCGACCAATTCATAGGCTTGCTCATGCGCCAGAGACAAGGCAAAGAACGATTTCATTCGCAGGAATTTCCAAACGCAGATGAAACCGCAAGTTCGTTGCTCGGCAGCGTGGGAGGGAGGCGTGAGACTGAAGTGAGTGCTCCTGCCAGTTTGGCGTAGCAATTCGATAGACGCGAAAGCACTGTAAGGATATCCGCGTCTGCAGCGTCGGGAATGATCATTTTGCAACCACTGGAACGGACAATGGCGCCTCACTTACTCCATCCGAGGTTTCTCTTTGCAACTGCTGCGCAGCCTGATGAATTCGTTGTGCAATGTCTTGCAACACTGTGCTCTTTTGCACGTGCCGCGAATGGCCGGAGACGACTACATAGGGAACTCCTAAGAAGCGGCGAGCGCGAATCTCCGTAATCTCAAATGCATTGAGCCTCGTCGCCTGAGTTTTTTTCACAACTCGAATTGCTGCGCAGCGAACGGCAGTACCACTCCAAGATCCCCAGGAAGTCCCTCGACGCCGACCAGCCACAAAAATGAAATTCCAGCCATCGTTGCGAAGCTGCCGATCCAGATCGTCACCGTTTAAGTTCGTGATCGCCTGCCAGTCTGAACAAAAGGCTTCTCTTTGAACATAAACCGAGTCGGAATGGGGGTATTAGCCTGCATCAAAACAGTCCCGATTTTTAGAGGACGGAACATTTCGTTCATTTTCGAAGCGCCAGGGCTGCAGTCTAACTGCAGAACTGTTTTTGGCGGTGCCACGCGGCTAAAGAGCTGCAGCGGCACTTTCTTTCAGCTTCGCAGCCGTCGTGAGGCTTTCGCGAGTCACCCCGAGTAACAATGCGAGCTCCGCAATGTGCATCTCTGTTGGCGCCTTGAGACCACTAATGAGGTCGCATACGTGCTTGACGGTGCACCCAATGTTGACGGCAACGTCGTAGTTGCTCAAGTGAAGCTGCTCCATTCGGTGGCGCAACAGCCGACTGAAGGGCCTGTCTTGCTCTTGCTTCGACACATTGGGATCGGTATCAGCGTCCTGGGACAGCTCGGCTGCCAAATCATTCTGCTCGCCCGTTATCGCTGTTCTCTCGTTCGTTCTTTCACGAAGAATCTCTCTCGCGCCGGTCAATGCAGTTAGAACACGAGGTGGGAGCTGTTCCCGCAAACCTAATGACTTAGGATTCTGAATTAATTCTCCTAAAGTGTCGTAGATCTCGCTAAGTTGCGCTGTTCTCGCGGCGGTTGGCATGTTGATTTCCTCGTAGCGTTTACCTTGGCCTCTTGCCCTCGTTTGCGTTACGTGGAGGGCGCGCTATCGTCCTGTCCATTTAACTCGTTCGATGCGGAGGAGCAGCCGCTTGGTTCTGCCAGGCGACCGCGATGCTCCGCGGCGACTACCTTCTCGTCCAGAATCCCATCGCCATCACAGCGCGGGCAAACCATGGAACGATTTACCGTTCCCATTCCCTTACACAAAGGGCACTGCGCGATCTTGACGGTAGTCATGTCTGCACGATAGTCCCAATACGAACTTCGTTCTGAGCAGAATTGCACATCTCCGCACATCACCCCCCGGGGCCCCTAGTTGGGCTTATGCGGCAGTGCGCAAAATCGCGATCGGTTTCTTTACTTTCTTGGGACGTCGCTTGCTTTTCTGGAGCCTTTTAGACATAGCTGGAGCCTACGCCGCAAGTAGCAAGGAGTGCTGAGCAATTTTGCACATCTGGCTACGCTCCGTGCTGGCATCAGACAGCATTCCGCTCGAACTAGGGAACGTGAGCTACACATTCACTGCGGCGAGATGTCCAATTTTGACCATCACTCTGCCGGTCGAAAATGTACTGTGGTGTTGCGCCCCAAATCGCGAATTGCCCTTTGCGGGCGGATTCGCAATTCAAAATGACAGTCCACCTTGTTAATCCTAGTGATTCCTCTTTCGGAATCGCGGTCATCACTCCTCGATGGCTGTACGTGATCGCAGCGGCTACCCCGAGGGCTTTTGGCGATCCAGAGCTATGTGACGAGACGTTGCAGCAGTTGGACCTGAATCGCATTCACTCGGGGGATGTCGTCGGCATTGGGATCCATACCGGCAACGCACTCCGCGGGTATCGTGTGGGACGCCTGGCTCGGGAGCGCGGCGCACGAGTGATTTTTGGAGGAGTTCACGCGACTCTTTATCCGAACGAAGCGTTTGATCAGGGAGACGCGCAGGCAGTGGTGCGCGGAGATGGTGATGTCATTTGGGCCCGGGTGCTGGAGGACTGCACGCGTCACCAAATGCAGCGCATTTACGAAGGTGGCCGAATCGAGGCGGAAAACTTTAAGCCAGCGCGTTGGGACCTTCTTCCACCTGATCGATATATGTGGGCTTCGGTACAGACCGTTCGCGGCTGTCCGAAGCACTGCTCGTTCTGCTCGGTGTGGCGCACGGACGGACAGCGGCCCCGGCAGCGCTCGATCGACGCAGTGGTTTCGGAAATCGTGGAGTTGCGGCGCAAGGGATTTCGATTCATCGCCTTGGCCGATGACAACTTCTATCCAGTATCGCTGACGGATCTAAAGTTGGCCGAACGACAAGGGAACGAGCAAAGGCTCGCGCAACTGCGCGCTATTCGGACTGACCGATTCGAACTAATGGACCGCTTGGCCGAACTGCCTGAAGACATGAATTTCTTCACGCAAATCACGATGGAGGCAGCGGAAGACGGACACTTCCTTACCGCCATGCGGCGAGCAAACATTAAGGGCGCTTTGGTTGGGGTTGAGGCCGTTACTCCAGAAGGATTGAAATCGGTTTACAAGGACTTTAATCAGTGTGGAGAAAAGCTAGTGCGTCAACTGCAAACGTTTCGTGGATACGGAGTACACGTCCTTGGCTCTTTCATCTTTGGATTGCCCAGCGATCGTGAGAGCACTTTCGATCTGACTCTGCAAGTGGCGCAACGGGCCAACCTGACTTTTGCTCAATTCGTAATGCTCACTCCATTTCCTGGAACTCTTGATTTTGATCGATGGGAGAAGGCCCTCGGTGAACAGGTGCCAACGGATGGCGGCGTTCCGCTCACCCGATACTGGCTTATCCCGCCGGAACTCAGACCAAAGATGTTTATGCCGCATCCTACGATGAGTTCAGAAGAGTTGAGGCGCAGAACTCAGAGTGTATGGGATCGCTTTTACAGTCTCGCTTCGGTTTGGAAGCGATCGAGTTGCGGTTCCTCGTTCAAGGACCGGCTTGTACTCATCTTCATCTCAAAACTCTACCGCCAGATGTATGCGAACACCGGCATTGCAACCGATAGCGCTCGACGGAGCCGTGCCACCACCATGGCCCGATGGTTAGCTAAACCGTGTCATCGATTATTTAAGGCTCGCCCAATGCCCGAGTTGGAGATGCCGCAGAGCTGTCGGCAGTCAGACGCTGGCAGCGAGGCACCACTGACGAGCTCTTCATCTCGTTTCGATAAAACCCTGCAGTTGTCGCTTAATCCCACTAAATCCCAATGATGAGGAGTTTCCAATATACGGTCTAAACTTCATCTGCGCATACTGAGCATTTTTATACAGCGGCGGAGCTTAACGGCGGTATGTAATTTCTTTGACCCCGTCAACGCCGCATGGCAAGTGGATCGATTGGCATCCATCTGCGGTAGACCAACCTTCGTGGAAGGACTTCTCGCTACGGAGTTGGCAGCAAGCTCCGTGAGCTGACTGGATGTTGCGCTTCATATTCGGTGCTTTCCTAGATTGTTTGGCCAGTCAAAGGAAACAAAGATGATTTCAGACGCCGCAATTGAGGTCTTCAAGAGCGCATCCATTCAACCCAGATTCCTAACCTTGACAAACGAGGATATCGCTCGGCTTGAGTCTCTTGCCAAAGAAGTGAAAGAGATTCTCGATCGCGGAGTTGCTCGAGACAAAACTCCCGACTGGTTAAAGCCTCACAAAAACGGAAACGGCAGTGCCTAGAGAGTCTCCCGCCAAAGCTGGCAGAGTTGCGTACACTTGATGTGTACGCGCTCCAGGAGGCTCTGCCATGGCTCGTCGCCCGACGAAATCAACAGCAAGACGTTCGACTTCGAGCACACGCGTTCAAGAACTCAATGATCGTAAGAAGGGGGACACGCCTCATCCATCTGTCGCGTTTGATCCTAGCCTACTTCTAAGCAAGCTAGGAACGGGAAAAACCGTTCAGCAGTTTCGCGACAAGCAGCCGGTGTTTTCGCAGGGAGATCCGGCTGATGCGG
>DATEMI010000246.1:0-5101 GCA_035275665.1 Terriglobales bacterium
CGTGAATGTAGACCTCGCGGAAAGGGACACTCTCGCGCAGGATAGCCGCGCCGCTCAGCCGCTCGTCTCCCGGCAGTTGCGGACGGTGCGGCGGCATCATGAAGTGGCAGCCCATCATGATCATGCGCGCCACCCACATGAAGAGGATGTCGAAGCCAGTCACGAGCAGCGACGTTGGGTAAAACGCATCCAGATCGCGCGTGTGCTCGGGCCAGCCGAGCGAAGTAAACGGGAGCAGCGTAGACGAGAACCAGGTGTCGAGGACGTCGGTCTCGCGCTCGGTCGCCCATCCGCAATCTGGACACTTGAAGGGCTCTTCCCGACTGACGATCGGTTGAGAATTCACGTCTGCCTTTGAGCGCGCGCAGCCACTGTTGGTGCAATACCACGCCGGAATCTGATGCCCCCACCACAGCTGGCGCGAGATGCACCAGTCATAGATGTTGGTCATCCAGTTCATGTAAATCGTCTTGTAGTTCTCCGGCGTGAAGCGAACGTGTCCATTCGTGACCGCGGCAATGGCTCGATCAGCCAGCGGCTGAATCTTAATGAACCACTGCATCGAAAGGCTCGGCTCGACCACGGTTTTGCAGCGATCGCATTTGCCTATCGAGAGAACGTGATCTTTGCTGCCGACGAAGAATCCTTGTGCTTCGAGATCGGCGAGCACTCGTTTGCGCGCTTCGTAGCGATCGAGTCCGGCGTACGGACCGCCGTTCGCGTTAATGCGAGCGGACTCGTCCATGATCTTGAGCATCGGCAGGTTGTGCCGTTTGCCCATGATGAAATCGTTCGGATCGTGCGCCGGCGTCACCTTCACTGCGCCGGTTCCGAATTCGGGATTGGCGAGTTCGTCAGCGATGATGGGTATCTCGCGATTCATCAGCGGCAGGCGCAGCTTTTTCCCGATCAGATTCTTGTAGCGATCGTCATTTGGATTTACCGCGACCGCGACGTCGCCCAGCATGGTTTCCGGACGCGTGGTCGCGATGTGAATCGAACCGCTGCCATCTGTGAGTGGATAGCGAATCTCGTAGAGCTTGCCCTGCTGCTCCTCGTGAACGACTTCGAGATCGGAGATCGCGGTCAAGCATCGTGGACACCAGTTGACGATGTACTCGCCGCGATAGATGAGCCCTTGTTCCCATAAGCGGACGAAGACCTCGCGCACGGCGCGATTGAGGTTCTCGTCCATGGTGAAGTACTCGCGCGACCAATCCACCGAAGCTCCCAGGCGCTTCATCTGCCCTTGGATAGCCCCGCCATATTGCTTCTTCCAGCACCAGACGCGTTCGACGAATTTCTCGCGCCCGAGGTCCTGGCGCTTGATCCCTTCGCTGGCGAGCTGGCGCTCGACCATCATCTGCGTAGCAATGCCCGCGTGGTCCGTTCCGGGAAGCCACAGCGCCAATTCCCCGCGCATGCGATGCCAGCGGGTGAGGATGTCCATCTCCGTCTGATTGAGCATGTGGCCCATGTGCAGACGTCCGGTCACGTTGGGCGGAGGAAGAAGAATCGTGAACACCGGGCGCGAATCGCCAGGAGATGGCGTCTTAACTTCAAAGAGCTTCTCGCGTATCCAGTACTCAGCCCAGCGCGGCTCAATCGCGTTGGGATCGTAAGTTTTGGGAAGCTCGTGCGGCATAAAAGGCCTTAGAAAACGATAGCACGGCCAGAAGAACGGTTTCTGAAGCCTGGGCAAGCGTCACACACAATGCCCAGCGACTTCGAAGCAACGACTACAGATGATTGGAGATTCCTTAGCTGCTTGCCTTGCTTTTCGAAGCTTCCGCGCCGTTCTGCTCCAGAAAGCGCTCCATGAATTTCGTATCGAATTGAGCGGCGCGAAAATCGGTGTTCTGCATGATGCGCCGATGGAGAGGAATTGTGGTATGGATGCCCTCTACGATGAACATCTCCAGAGCTCGCGACATGCGTGCGGTCGCCTCTGCACGATCTTTGCCGTGCGTGATGAGCTTTGCGATCAGTGAGTCGTAATACGGTGGGATCACGCCTTCGGTATAGGCAGCAGTATCGACACGAACACCTGTGCCACCGGGCATGTTGAAAGCCGTGATCTTGCCCGCTGATGGCGTGAACTTTTCTGGATGCTCGGCGTTTATGCGGCATTCGATGGAGTGCCCGCGCATCTCGATCGGAGCGGTAATGATGTCGCTCAGCTTTTCGCCGGACGCAATCCTGATTTGCGCCTTCACAAGATCGACTCCGGTCACCATCTCCGTGACCGGATGCTCGACCTGAATGCGCGTGTTCATCTCGATGAAGTACAGGCTGCCGTCTTCGTCCATGAGGAACTCGATAGTGCCGGCGTTGACGTATCCGATCTCGCCCAGACAGCTTTCGAGTTTGTCGCTAATCTGCTTTCGGAGTTTTGGTGTGACCTTCGTCGAAGGCGATTCTTCAATGAGCTTCTGATGACGGCGCTGAATACTACACTCGCGTTCGCCCAGCGTCATCACTTTGCCGTGCTCATCGGCGATAATCTGGAACTCAATGTGGCGAGGCCTCTCGATAAACTTCTCCATGTAAAGATCGCCATTCCCAAATGCGGCTGCGGCTTCCGAATGCGCTGCTTGATACAGCTTCGGCAGTTCTTCTGCCGACCGCACAACGCGCATACCTCGACCACCACCTCCGGCTGATGCCTTGAGAATTACCGGCAATCCGACTTGCTTGGCCCACTGCAGCGCATCGTCCTCGCTCTGAATTAGTCCTTCAGACCCGGGCAAGATCGGCACGCCGGCTTTCTTCATGGCTACGCGCGCTTTTTCTTTTTCGCCCATCAGGCGCATGACTGCGGGCGGGGGTCCGATGAACTTCAAGTGTGACGTTTCGCAAACCTCTGCGAAGTTAGCGTTTTCGCTGAGGAGCCCATATCCGGGATGGATGGCTTCGACGTTGGCGATTTCGGCGGCGCTAATGACTGCTGGAATATTGAGGTAACTCTCGGCAGAGCGCGGAGGCCCGATGCAGATAGCCTCATCGGCAAAGCGGACCGGGAGCGAATTGCGGTCGGCCTCGCTGTAGACTGCGACGGTTTGGACGCCCAGCTCCTTGCAGGCGCAGATTACGCGCAATGCAATTTCTCCGCGATTGGCAATCAGGATCTTGTTGAACATTCTCGAGACTTGCGCATTCAGAACGTCAGCGCGGACGAATACTGAATAGAGGCTGACCGTACTCGACGGGCTGTCCGTTGTTGACGAGCCGCTTCACCACCTCGCCGCTCGCGTCGGCTTCGATTTCGTTCATCAGCTTCATGGCTTCGATGATGCAGAGCACCTGGCCGGCTTCCACCGTGTCGCCTGGCTTCACGAAAGGCGGCGATCCGGGCGATGGCGACTCGTAAAATGTTCCCACAATGGGAGACTTCACCTGATGCAATCCTTCATCGGCAGCCTTCGGTGCTGACGGCGCTGCTGGCGGTTGGGCAGGCGGAGCTGCGGCCAAAGCAGGAACCGTTAGCGCCGAAGCGGGAAAGGCTGCGGGTGCAATCGCCACGGGAGTTCCGCGTTTAATACGTACCTTTACGTCGCCCCGCTCCAACTCGAATTCAGCAATATCTTGCTCTTTGAGAAACTCGATCAGCTCTTTGAGCTCTTTTTGATTCATGGATTCTCGTGGGTGCCGCAGCTCAGAGGACTAGAAATTCCTTCGGAGTTGGAGTGAGTACTTCGCAACCCGTTTTCGTAACCAGCACCATATCTTCGATTCTCACGCCGCCCTTGCCCGGAATATAAACGCCCGGTTCGATGGTCACGACCATGCCGGGCTCAAGTTTCTGAATTTGTCCCTTTGCCAGTCGCGGAGCCTCATGGATTTCCAAGCCGACGCCGTGGCCGAGGGAATGCGTAAAGTATTTGTCCAGCTTATGTTTGCGCAGTACGTCGCGCGCTGCCCAATCGACTGCCTGGGCCTCGACTCCGGGAGCCACAGCCGCAATCGCTGCAAGCTGCGCCTCAAGCACTGCCGAGTAGATCCGCCGCGCTTCCCCGGTCGCGCGACCCACCCAGATGGTGCGAGTCATGTCGGAACAATAACCGGCGAGTATAACACCGTAATCGAGGACTACGAATCCGCGTCCAATCTTGCGGCGCGTGGGTCGCGCGTGCGGGAGCGCTGAATTCGGGCCTGAGGCGACGATTGAATCGAAGCTCATCTTTTCCGCGCCTGCACTTCGCGCGAGATATTCGAGCTCTGCGGCTACTTCACTTTCCGTCATTCGAGGTCTAAAGGACTGGGCCAAATTTGAAAAGATGCCTGACGCAAGCTGAACAGCATTTCGGATCAGGTTTACCTCGGCGTTATCTTTCCTGATCCTGAGATCTTCGACCATGTTGCTGGTCGCAATCAATCGGAAGCCAGAACGGCCTAAAGAAGAGCGCAGCTCCGAATTAATGCGCTTTTCAGCGGAGAGACTCACATGGTCGCCTTCGATACCAATTTGCGACGACTTTCTTCTACCCAGCCGTTCGCGTATCCATCTTGCCCCGAGAATAGCTGGCGCACCCGAAGCAATGTATATCGATGCATTCTTCACCTGAGATTTGGCCTGCCCTGTGTACCTCCCGTCAGTGAAGAATGCCCATTGGTTTTGCGCCACAGCTAAGGCGCCGGAACTTCCGGTAAAGCCACACAAATAGCGAACATTCGGCAGGCTTGTGATCAGGAAGGCATCCAGCGTATTTCTACCCTGCAAAGAGCGCTGCCGCTTATTTGCCTTCATTGTGTTCGAGTCTAAATGGAAAGAACTGAATTACCGAGTAAGCGAAACCTGCAGAATGAAGATCGGCCTCTGACAGATCTCTGTCAGAGGCCGATTGAGACTTGAGTCCAAACTATGACTGCAAAATTCTCGGCGTAATGAAGAAGATGAGCTCCTGAGTTGATGTGTTCACAGCTCTCCGCCTGAACAAATTGCCCAATATTGGCAATGAACCCAGTACCGGAACCTGATCCGTGTTCACCGAGTCTGTCGTTTGGATCACACCACCGATCACGACGGTACCACCATCCGTGACCAGCACCTGAGTGGTGGCCTGCTGCGTGACCAATTCAGGATTTCCAGAAACCTGCACGG
>DATEMI010000247.1:0-10130 GCA_035275665.1 Terriglobales bacterium
CCGGCGGCGACCTGTCGCGCAAGATCACGGTCGACGTGCGCGGCGAAATCCTTCAGCTGAAGGAAACGCTGAACACGATGGTGGATCAGCTTAACCGTTTCGCCGGCGAAGTGACGCGCGTGGCGCGCGAAGTTGGCACCGATGGCAAACTCGGCGGCCAAGCTGTGGTGCCGGGCGTAGCGGGAACCTGGAAAGATCTGACGGACTCGGTGAACGCAATGGCCGGCAACCTCACGGCCCAAGTCAGGAACATCGCCGAAGTCACCACCGCCGTCGCTCGCGGCGATCTCTCGCGCAAAATCACGGTGGACGTGAAAGGCGAAATTCTAGAACTCAAAGACACCATCAACACGATGGTGGACCAGCTCAATGCGTTCGCCGGAGAAGTGACGCGCGTAGCGCGCGAAGTCGGTACTGAAGGAAAGCTTGGAGGACAGGCGCAGGTTCCAGGCGTCGGCGGCACGTGGAAAGACCTGACCGATAACGTCAACTTCATGGCGAGCAACCTGACTGGCCAGGTGCGCAACATCGCCGAGGTCGCAACCGCGATCGCCAACGGCGATCTCTCGCGCAAGATCACGGTCGATGTGCGCGGAGAAATTCTCCAGCTAAAAGAAACGCTGAACACGATGGTGGATCAGCTTAACCGTTTCGCCGGCGAAGTGACCCGCGTAGCTCGTGAAGTCGGAACCGAAGGCCGTCTCGGCGGACAAGCCAACGTCCCCGGCGTGGCTGGTACTTGGAAGGACCTTACGGACTCCGTCAACTCGATGGCTGGCAACCTGACAGGCCAGGTACGAAACATCGCCGAGGTCACGACGGCTGTGGCCCGTGGCGATTTGTCGCGCAAGATCACGGTGGATGTGAAAGGGGAAATTCTCGAGCTGAAGAACACGATCAACACCATGGTGGATCAGCTCAACGCCTTCGCCAACGAGGTGACGCGCGTCGCTCGCGAGGTGGGAACCGAAGGCAAGCTGGGAGGCCAGGCACAGGTTTCTGGAGTGGCTGGTACATGGAAGGATCTCACCGACAACGTGAACTTCATGGCCAGCAACCTGACTGGTCAGGTGCGCAACATCGCGGAAGTCGCTACCGCTGTCGCTCGCGGCGACTTGTCTCGCAAGATCACGGTGGATGTGAAGGGCGAAATTCTTGAACTCAAAGACACGCTCAACACGATGGTGGACCAGTTGCGGGCGTTCGCCTCAGAAGTGACGCGTGTAGCTCGCGAAGTCGGAACCGATGGAAAGCTCGGCGGACAAGCGCAGGTGCCGGGTGTCGCAGGTACGTGGAAGGATTTGACGGACTCGGTCAACTCGATGGCGAGCAACTTGACGGGTCAGGTCCGCAACATCGCCGATGTAGCAACGGCTATTGCGAGTGGTGATCTTTCCAAGAAGATCACTGTGAACGTCAGCGGCGAAATTCTGCTGCTGAAAGAAACCATCAACACGATGGTGGACCAGCTCAACGCCTTTGCTGGAGAAGTCACCCGTGTGGCTCGTGAAGTCGGTACCGAGGGACGATTGGGTGGACAAGCCAACGTTCCCGGCGTCGCGGGCACGTGGAAGGATCTCACCGACTCCGTCAATTCGATGGCAGGCAATCTCACCGGTCAGGTACGCAACATCGCTGAAGTCACAACGGCTGTCGCCAAGGGCGATTTGTCGCGCAAGATCACCGTGGACGTGAAGGGAGAAATTCTTGAGCTGAAGAACACGATCAACA
This sequence comes from Terriglobales bacterium, assembly GCA_035275665.1. Taxonomy (GTDB): domain Bacteria; phylum Acidobacteriota; class Terriglobia; order Terriglobales; family Acidobacteriaceae; genus Gp1-AA112. Next base: position 1,732 of record DATEMI010000247.1, read on the forward strand.
CGATGGTGGATCAGCTCAATGGATTTGCAGGCGAAGTGACACGCGTGGCTCGTGAGGTAGGAACCGATGGCAAGCTCGGTGGGCAGGCCCAGGTTCCAGGTGTCGCAGGAACGTGGAAAGACCTTACCGACAACGTCAACTTCATGGCCAGCAACCTAACTGGCCAGGTGCGAAACATCGCTGAGGTTGCGACGGCTATCGCCACGGGCGATCTTTCGAAGAAGATCACCGTCGATGTGCGTGGCGAAATTCTGCAGCTTAAAGAGACTCTCAACACGATGGTTGAGCAGTTGCGCTCCTTCGCCGCGGAGGTCACGCGCGTAGCTCGTGAAGTTGGAACGGAAGGCCGTCTCGGCGGTCAAGCCAACGTGCCGGGTGTTGCGGGTACGTGGAAGGATCTTACGGACTCGGTCAACGCCATGGCGGGCAACTTGACCGGCCAGGTGCGCAATATCGCCGAGGTCACGACGGCGGTGGCTCGCGGCGATTTGTCACGCAAGATCACGGTGGACGTGAAGGGCGAAATCCTGGAGCTGAAGAACACCATCAACACGATGGTTGATCAGCTGAACGCTTTCGCAGGCGAAGTGACCCGCGTAGCCCGTGAGGTCGGAACCGAAGGGCGCTTGGGAGGTCAGGCGAACGTACCCGGTGTGGCCGGTACGTGGAAAGATCTCACCGATAACGTCAACTTCATGGCGAGCAACCTGACTGGCCAGGTGCGGAACATCGCTGAAGTGGCAACGGCCATCGCGAATGGCGATCTATCGAAGAAGATCACCGTCGATGTTCGCGGCGAGATCCTGCAGTTGAAAGAAACTCTCAACACCATGGTTGAGCAGCTGCGTTCGTTCGCCGCGGAAGTTACGCGCGTGGCCCGCGAAGTGGGTAGCGAGGGCAGGCTCGGAGGACAAGCCAACGTGTCCGGCGTCGCGGGTACGTGGAAGGATCTCACGGATTCCGTGAACGCTATGGCTGGAAACCTGACTGGTCAGGTAAGAAACATTGCCGAAGTCACGACTGCTGTGGCTCGCGGCGATTTGTCGCGCAAGATCACGGTGGACGTAAAAGGCGAGATTCTTGAGTTGAAGAACACGATCAACACGATGGTCGATCAACTCAACGCGTTCGCGGCTGAGGTAACGCGCGTGGCGCGCGAAGTCGGAACCGAAGGAAAGCTCGGCGGCCAGGCGCAGGTGCCTGGCGTGGCCGGAACGTGGAAAGATCTCACCGATAACGTGAACGTCATGGCTGCCAACCTCACGGAACAGGTGCGCGGCATTGTGAAGGTCGTAACTGCCGTCGCCAACGGCGCGCTGACTCAGAAGTTGCGAGTGCAGGCGAAGGGCGAAGTAGCGGCGCTGGCAGAAACGATTAACAGCATGACTGACACGCTGGCAACGTTCGCCGATCAGGTCACGACCGTCGCGCGTGAAGTCGGTGTCGAAGGCCGTCTTGGCGGTCAGGCAAACGTGCCCGGCGCTGCCGGAACCTGGAAGGATCTCGTCGGCAATGTGAACCTGCTGGCCGACAACCTCACCAACCAGGTGCGCGCAATTGCCGAAGTAGCAACCGCTGTGACAAAAGGCGATCTCACCCGCTCGATTCAAGTCGAAGCAAAGGGCGAAGTCGCAGAACTCAAAGACAACATCAATACCATGATCGACAACCTGCGCCTTACGACAGATCGCAACACGGAGCAGGATTGGCTGAAGACCAACCTCGCGCGCTTCACCGGAATGCTGCAAGGCCAGCGAGAGCTGTCAACCGTTGGACGGCTGTTGCTTTCCGAGCTGGCGCCACTGGTCAACGCTCAGCAAGGTGTCATTTATCAAATGGAATCCGGGGATTCCGGCAAGACAGATTCCGGGAAGATGGTTCTGCTCTCTGCTTTCGCGAATTCTCAGCATGGCTTTCTCGAAAAAATCGATTTGGGAGAAGGTTTGATCGGTCAATGTGCCAAAGAAAAGCGTCGCATGTTGTTAACCGAGCTGCCAGAACACACTGTTCCGGTCCGTTCTGGTCTGTTTGAGGCGACTCCTCGCAACGTGATCGTTCTGCCAGTGCTGTTCGAGGATCGAGTAAAGGCGGTGATCGAATTGGGAACTTTGAACGTATTTACCGCCTCCCAGCTGGCGTTTCTTGAGCAACTCACAGCCAGCATTGGAATCGTGCTCAACAGTATTGAAGCGACCATGCAGACGGAAGGACTGCTGAAACAATCCCAGCAGTTGGCCACCGAACTCCAGTCACAGCAAAAAGAGTTGCAGCAGACGAACGAGCAGCTTGCGCAAAAGGCACAGCAGCTCGCCGAACAAAACCGGGAAGTCGAGCGCAAGAATCAGGAAATCGAACAGGCAAGAGGAGCATTGGAAGAGAAGGCCAAGGAACTTGCCCTCACGTCCAAATACAAGTCTGAATTTCTTGCCAACATGTCACACGAGCTACGAACGCCTTTGAACAGCATTCTCGTTTTGGGACAGCAGCTCACAGACAACCCTGAAGGAAATCTCACTGACAAGCAGGTTGAGTTCGCCAGAACGATCCACGGTGCCGGTACCGACTTGCTCAATTTGATCAGCGACATTCTCGATCTTTCTAAGATTGAATCGGGCACGGTTTCCGTACAGGCGGAAGAGGTCTTTTACGCCAGCTTGTTAGATATGATTGCGCGCCCATTCCGTCATGAAGCTGAAAACCGCAAGCTCGCGTTCGAGGTTCATGCCGATTCGCAACTGACGCGAAGCATGGTGACGGATTCGAAGCGTTTGCAGCAGGTGTTAAAGAATCTGCTTTCCAATGCCTTCAAGTTCACAGAGAAGGGCAGCGTTCGCCTCTCCGTCTCGCCCGCGGTGGGCGGATGGAGCGCGGATCATCCGATTCTCAACGGTGCGGCTTCGGTAGTCGCCTTCGAGGTTGCTGATAGTGGAATAGGCATCGCTCCAGAGAAGCAACGAATCATCTTCGAGGCGTTTCAGCAAGCGGATGCAGGCACCAGCCGTAAGTATGGCGGGACCGGTCTGGGATTGGCGATTAGCCGAGAGCTCGCCAATCTATTGGGAGGAGAAATCCAGTTACGTAGCGTTCCAGGGCAGGGGAGCACCTTTACTCTGTATCTTCCGCAGACTTATGCCGGAGCTGCTTCGGCTGTTCTCACTGTGAACGAGAGGAGCGCAGTCGCTACGGCGAATGCTTTACAGTTGGCTCAAGCGGCAGTTGCCGAAAGTACACCTGAGCGCGTAGAAGACGATCGCCAAGCCTTGCAGTCCGGCGACACTGTGCTTCTGATCGTGGAAGACGATCCGCACTATGCGAGAGTCTTGCGCGATTTGGCTCGCGACAAGGGATTCAAAGTGCTGGTTGCCTTGCGGGGCGCAGAAGCTCTTGCCCTGGCCCGTGAGTTCCATCCGACGGCTGTTTCGCTCGATGTCTTCCTGCCAGACATGCTCGGGTGGACCGTGCTGAACCACTTGAAACAAGACCCGTACACTCGCCACATTCCAGTTCAAATGCTGACAATGGATGAGGACTGGCATCACGGGTTATCGAGAGGCGCGTTCTCGTTCGTCACCAAACCCACTACAACGGAAGGACTGGAGGCTGCGCTGGTGCGCATCAAGGAATACGCCGCGCCGCGCCGCAAGAAGCTGTTAATCGTGGAAGACAATCCAGCCGAACAATTGAGTATCACGACGTTGCTCGGTGACAACGATATCGATGTGACCGTTGTTGATAATGGAACTGAGGCCCTCTCGCAGCTCGGCGAGGATCAGTTTGACTGCGTAGTTCTGGATCTTCGTCTTCCCGATATGTCAGGATTCGAGGTTCTTGAGAAGCTCCGGGATAACACGAAATTAGCGGAATTGCCGGTTGTGGTGTTCACCGGCAAGGAATTGTCCGCAGAAGAGGATGCGCGCCTCCACACTCTTGCACGGAGCGTCGTTGTCAAGGATGTCGAATCGCCGGAACGACTCCTCGACGAGACCGCGTTATTCCTGCACCGAGTCATCGAGGATCTGCCCTCAGAAAAACAAAAGATGTTGGAGCGCCTGCACGAGTCTGACGAGGCGCTGGTGGGCAAGAAAGTTCTGGTGGTGGATGATGACGTTCGCAACATTTTTGCTCTCAGTAGCGTGTTAGAGCGTCGGGGAATGCAGGTCTTAACGGCCGGAACTGGCCGCGAAGCGATCAACACGCTGGAATCGACTCCCGACGTGGCGATTTGCCTGATGGACATCATGATGCCCGAAATGGATGGCTATGAAACGATGCAGGTCATCCGCCAGAATCGGGAATTCCGGCGCTTGCCCATCATTGCCCTCACAGCGAAGGCGATGAAAGGTGATCGTGAAAAATGCCTTGAAGCGGGGGCTTCGGAATATTTGGCAAAACCAGTCAACACCGACCAGTTGCTTTCGGGATTGAGGATGTGGCTGCATCGGTAAAGAGCAGCATCTCACTTATTGAGTGATGAATGAGCGGCAACCATAAAGTCAACATTTTGATGGTCGATGACCAGCCCTCAAAGCTTCTGAGCTATGAGGTCATCCTGAAAGACCTTGGGGAAAACCTCATCAAGGCCACCTCAGGCAAGGAGGCGCTGGAGCATTTACTGAAAACCGAAATCGCTGTCGTTCTGATGGATGTCAGCATGCCTGATATTGACGGTTTCGAGCTGGCGGAGATGATCCGGCAACATCCTCGCTTTCAGAAAACGGCGATCATCTTCATCTCCGGCGTTCATCTGACGGATATTGATCGCGTTAAAGGCTATCAGCGCGGCGGCGTCGATTACATTTCCGTGCCGGTCGTCCCGGAGCTTCTGCGAGCGAAGGTAAGCGTTTTCGCGGAACTACATCGTAAAACGCGACAGCTAGAAAGCCTAAACCAGGATTTGGAGCGCCGGGTTGCAGAGCGCAGTGAAGAATTGCGACTCCTCAACAGTCAGCTACAGCAGCGGTTGACGGAACTCGAAACCATCATGCAGGTTCTGCCGGTGGGCGTGGCTGTAGCACACGACCCAGACTGCCACGTCATCACCGCGAACGCCGCATTGAGTGAACTGCAAGGATTTCAGGCCGGCGACAATATCTCGAAGAGCAGCCCAAATGGCGAGAATCTGCCATTTGACATTTTCCAGGACGGCCGCCGCCTATCGACGGCAGAATTGCCCGTACAACGGGCCGCTTCCACCGGGAAACGTACTGAGAATGTTGAACTCGAGATTCGCAAGCACAACGGCATATCATCGTTCCTTTTCGGCAGTGCGAGTCCACTGTTCGATGAAACTGGCGCAGTGCGCGGAGCCGTTGCCGCTTTTTATGATGTCACTCAGCGCAAACAGATGGAAGACGCATTGCGTGAGCGTGCGGATCTGCTGGAACTCGCCTCGGAAGCGATTACGGTCCGTGATCTCCAGGGACGGATCACATTTTGGAATTCTGGATCCGAGGCGCTTTACGGTTGGACACGAGACGAGGCCGTTGGAAAGCATCTCCATCAGCTCCTGAAAACACAATTTCCCACTACCGTAGATGAGATCGAAGCTGCGTTGTCTAATTCCGGTTTTTGGGCCGGAAATCTGGTCCAACGTACAAAAGGCGGCGACGAAGTCATCGTGTCATGCCGAAAGGCGATGAATGCCGAACGCAACGCGGTGCTCGAAATCAACCGGGATATAACATCGACGCTGAAAGCCGAAGAGGCCCTACGGAAAGCGGAGCGGCATGCAGCCATGGGACGGCTGGCAGGAATTGTGGCTCATGAGATCAACAATCCATTGGAGGCGATCACAAACGTCTTTTATTTGCTGCGCGATCACCCGTCTCTGGACGACGAGGCGCGGCATCTCGCAAATATGGGCGAGCAGGAACTATCACGCTTGTCGCAAATCACGAAGCAAACGCTGAACTTCTATAGAGAATCCCAGCAACCGGTTCCGGTACACATCGCGGATGTGCTCGACGACGTGTTGAATTTACAAAGCCGCCCTTTGCAGATGCACGGAATTGCGCTGGAGAAGCGTTATTCGGGCAGCGCAGTCATCCAAGGTTTCCCCTCCGAACTGAAGCAGGTCTTTCTGAATTTGATCGGCAATGCGATTCAAGCGATGCCCTCAGGAGGACGCCTTCGTGTTCGCATATACGATTCTCCGGCTATGAATGGATCGTCATCGGGCGCGTGTGTATCGATTACAGATACCGGAGTGGGAATCCGCCCTGATCAGGCGAAGCGTCTGTTCGAGCCATTCTTCACAACCAAATCCGAGAAGGGCACCGGATTAGGTCTTTGGATCAGCAAGGGCATCGTTCAAAAGCACGACGGTACACTACGCTTCCGAAGCGTGCGTCGTTCTTCCGGAAATGCAACCTGCTTCCACGTGTTCCTGCCCGCAACGATGCCGGCTAACACGTCTGTTCAGCCGATAAGGCAACTGGCTACTGTGGGAACAAGCACTGGCAAAGCTAGGAGGAGCTTTGGAACGGCCTAAGCCCGTGATCCTCTGCGTCGATGATGAAGAAAATCCGCTCACGCTGAGGAAAATGGTCCTGCAGAAAGTTGGCTACGAAGTCCTCACAGCGAAGTCGGCTAGACAAGCGCTGGAGATTTTAGCTTCTCGTCACGTCGATCTCGTACTTTCCGATCAGTTGATGCCCGGCGCCACGGGAACGGACTTGGCAAAACAACTAAAATCCGATCGTCCTGATTTGCCCGTTGTCATTGTCTCCGGCGTTAATGAGCTGCCGCCAGATGCCATCTATGCAGATCGTTTCATCAGTAAGTTACAAGGTCCCGCTTACTTATCTCAGCAGATTTCCGAAGTTCTCGTGCGGACGCAAAGATCGGAATAGGTTTCAGGATAATTTTCGCCTCACTGCAGTTTAGCCGTCAATTTCGAATCATGGCCCAAGAGGAACCTGAAAGAGCTGTCGATCGATTCATACAAGAGGAAATCGGCAGCGTTCCTCATCTCGAAGCACTCCTGCTCCTCTGGCGAAATCAATCGCATGATTGGTCAGTGCAGGACATGGCGCACTCGCTGTACGTTTCTTCCGAACAGGCGGAGAAAATCCTGCAGGATTTGGCGCGACGCGATCTCATCGCTAGCAAGACCGAAGCTCCGAGGATGTATCGATATGATTCCGGCTCTGAACCTCGCAACAACCTGTTGCGAAAACTGGATGAAACTTACCGTCATGAGTTGATCCGCATTTCGCGCATGATTCATTCCAAGGCGGCGCCCGCGATTCGGGACTTCGCGCGCGCATTTCGATTTACGAAGGACAAGGACTGACATGGGACCAGCCGTTTATCTGCTCGGAACCGCCGTGACCCTCGCTTGCGCGATCCTCTTGCTCCGGGGCTATTTAGGCGGCAAGAAAAAGCTCTTGCTTTGGAGCAGCATTTGCTTCTTTGGGCTGGCTGCGTCCTATCTTCTGGTGTTCCTTGATTTAGTCATGCTGCCTAACGTCGATCTTTACGTTTGGCGACTGGGCACTGCGGCAGTCGCGATGATGTTCCTTCTGTACGGTTTGATATGGGAGGGAGAGTAGCTCATGATTGCCGGCTTTCTTCTCGGAGTAGTCGCCACCAGCTCCCTGATTGCGGGAATCTTCTTTTTGAAATTCTGGAAGCGCACGCGAGACTCCCTCTTCCTGGCATTCGCTTTGGCCTTCATCATAGAAGGCTTGAACCGGATTTCATTCCTCGCCGTCGCTAAGCCGAACGAAGGCAGCCCGTGGATCTATTTGGTGCGATTGCTGGCGTTCCTGATCCTTCTGGCCGCGATCTTGAAAAAGAATTACGGCGCAAATGGCTGAGGTGTTTGCTTCCTGGCGAAGGTCTTTGATCTGCTCGAAGATCTCTGAGGAAGCAGCGTGGCGGCGGATTTCAAAACCTCTGTACGCAATTTGTTTTGATATGCCGTTGATTTTGCCGCGTTTTGGATCGCGTCATTCGAGGAATTTTGCGTAGCGTGCAGCAATCGTGCATCAGATCAGATCACGGCAGGTGCTAAACTGTTGCATGCAAACGCGGAGAGGTGGCCGAGTGGCTGAAGGCGGCGGTTTGCTAAACCGTTATAGGGTCAAAAGCTCTATCGGGGGTTCGAATCCCCCCCTCTCCGCCAGTTCTGCTTTTTCCAAAGAAAACTACGGTGAGTTGGTTCTCTCCAATCTATTTAATGCACGGAGTTCAAGCCGCATTGTTACTTCGTCAGATCGAAGTAGTTGTTGAAGATGGTCTGCAAGTTAGCATTTAGCGCCCGCTTTTATGGGCTCTCTAAGCTAAATTCGCGTCGTATGCGGTACAGCCCTTCTCGTCTCCGCTGGGTAGCTTCAGACGGGTGACCAGTCCCCACCCTCGCTTCGGAGATCGGCATTGAGAGTTCCACGCCCTTT
>DATEMI010000248.1:0-10242 GCA_035275665.1 Terriglobales bacterium
CTGATCATGATGTTCATGATTAAACCAGGGGCCGGCTCGCAACGAGATCACCGTATCATCCTCATTCCAGCCGCTGCGTAATACTGCGCTGCCCCGCAGTGGGAAGATTCGCGAAGGTGGGCTGACCGGCGGAGTACTCAAGGCGTTTGTGCAACACACGAGATCAAGCAGTCCAGGTGCCGGGTTTGAAGGCCCCTCCTTATGCTGCGAATGCGAGACCGCCATCACCGTTGCGTCGTTGTCATCCTCGTAGAACGCGCGAAGCGATGGATTCTGCGCATATTCCGCAGTCCAGGCGAAGCCGGGAAGAGAACCCAACTCACCATGAAAGTCACCTGTGTCGAGCAACAAATCAGCACGGATCCGAATGTACTTCTCCCACCAGAACGCCTGCTGCATGTCATCCATGCGTGCGGAGTGGATTCCCAGCGAATCGAGCGCCGCACCACCCCACGACATTCCTTCCATGGCGAAATCTTCGTAACCAGCAGGCTCGGCTTCGCTCCCGTCGCCCGGAAAGAGCCCATTCATCAGCCGTTCATAACTGACAATCAATTGCGCCAGCTTTGGCGCAAAACGCTTGTCCCATTCCGGAACATCGTCTTCGAGGGCAACACAATCGGCTATCGCGCCGCCCACGGCATGAGCCGCATGATTGCTGGCGGCAATCGGCATACGGTCATTAAGAAAGTATTCCTCAACTGCCGGGTCGATCGCGTTGCGCAGGAATCCTTCGGCAATCCTGGATTTCTCTTGCGCGCTGAGCTGATCCGCGATCAGGTCGTATGCGAGTGCGAGGCGCTGGCTGAAAACGCCCGTTTCGTAGTAAGTGTGCAGGCCCTGTGCGGCAAACCAGGGCGGAGTCCACGATGGCCAACCTGCGCTCTCGAGCAGCACCCTCTTGGCTCGCTCCAACCCCAGTGAATTCTGATTAAGCACATAATCGAGCGCTCCAAGGGAAGCAGTATTGCTGTAGTTCTCCATCAGCGTGAAGTACTGAGGCAAGCCCAAAAGAACCGAGATTCGAGACAGGAGCTGAATGTTCTCTCCAGCCCATGGATTAAAGACGGTGGCCGCCGCCGTCTGCTCTGCTTTGCGGTGGATGAGATCGCGCAGCGGCGCATCTGCCTTCAGTTGGTCGATGCGGGCAGCCTTCAGCAACACTCGCGGATGAGAAGGAGTTTTGGGAAGAACCAAGAAACGGAATTGTGAGAGAGCACCGTCGGACTCGACAACGGCTTTCCATAGGCCGGGCGACCCACTGCCGAGGTCAGGAGTCACTGACCGCGTAAAGCTGGATCGCGAATGTTCTTTTCCGGAGGCGTCAAAGAGAATCAACGTGGCACGGCTGTGAGGATTAGCCGTCTGAATCTGCAGTGGTTTCTCGGCTAGCGAAACTTCATCGGCCACGGCGACCTGCATGCCTTCCGAGCGCGTCAGGTGTGGCAGGAGCAAAGCCACAGCTGATCTCTGCTGGGCGTCGATCTCGAACGCCGATAGGATTAACCGGTTGTGCGAATCCTTTACCGGTCTGTCGATCCGGGCTTCCATCACAATGACTTCGATCTCATCGCCGCTGGCCGGAATGCCGAGTTGCAATCCGCTAACCTGGACAGGCCGACGAACGTCAGGCGACGGCAAGATGGTCGTATAACGTCTTCCCGAAACGGAACCAAGAGTCAGCGTCATTCGAACAAGGCCCGTAGCTTCTACGCTGTAACCCAGCCGAATCGCCGAACGTGCCGTAGCCCGGAAGTTTAGCGGACGTACTAGGCCGACTCGCAATTCGCGCTGCCCATCGGCGATTACGTCTCTCACCAGTACGGTGGTGCCCGAACGTTGAGCTGTATAGATCGATGGGTCGTACCCCACATCCTGCGCGAGGGGAAAACTCATCCACCCTGGAATGCCTTTGCTGAAATCCTCACGAAACTTCCAGTTAAGCAGGTTGCCGGTCGATGGTTCTTTGGGTTTAGCCTCAAGCTCGGCTGCAAAGAGAGGCGGCGCGCATAGAGCAATAATTAGAAACAATCCGGTTGCGATTTTTTGCAAGCAGGTAAGCCCCATGCCGGTTTAATGGGAAACGAGTGTTGCTGATTTTGCATGCTCGAAGGCAATCAAAGATGAACGGTTCTCGTACACCTTTTCACACGCAGCCACAATCTCCTCGACATCGTGGCGTGTGCCGAGAAAGAGGTTGTGTTCCAACCACAGCCCTTCAGCGCAGAAGCGTTCACTCTCTGGCAAAAACAACGAGGAATAATCCTGGGCGGACCGCCAGTTGCCACATCGGCATGGCGGCAGCGCGTCGGCTTTGAACAAAGGATTGCGGTAGAGGGGATGTGGATAGGCCGGCTGTACCGGAATGCCTTCAGCGCGGAGCGCCTGAATCACCGTCTCGCGTTTTGCTCCTCCAAATTCCGAAGCCTGATAGCGGAGCGTAACTAGATAATGAGGGTGGCGTTTGACGCGCGGGTCCGGCTCGGACAGCTGAAATCCTGGAACGGTTTGCAATTTGTGACGCAGGTACTCGACATTCTCCTCCCGCTTACGGGTCTGCTCCGGCAGCCTCTTGATCTGTTGAGAGAGAATTGCGGCTTGAAATCCTGTAATGCGATAGTTTGTACCCAGCGTAAAGTGCTCGAACCAGCCTCCACCCTTGCGCCGTCCTTGATTGCAGTAACTCCACACCTTGTCGGCAATGTCGGAGGAGTTGGTAAGCACGATCCCACCTTCTCCCGACGTTACCAGTTTGAAACTCTGAAAACTGAAGGTCGCCGCCATTCCGAAATTCCCGACCGGCTTTCCGCGCCAGACTGCGCCGTGAGCGTGAGCAGCATCTTCGATCAGAGCCAACCGATGCCGTTCGGCCAGCGAACGGAAGGCATCCATGTCAGCCGGCTGACCGCCAACGTGGACAACAATGATGGCGCGTGTGCGCGGAGTGATGGCCCGCTCCGCTGCTGCCGCCGACAGGTTGTGCGTTTGCGAATCGATGTCGGCAAAGACGGGTACTCCGTGGCAGAGCAAAACGGAAGTGGCGGTGGCGACGAACGTGATCGGCGGAACGATGACCTCGTCGCCGCAGCCGATGCCGGCAGCTCGCAGGGCGAGCTCGAGGGCAACAGTTCCATTTGCGCAGGAAATCGCGTATCGAGTCTCGTGCATTGCCGCGAAAGCCGCTTCAAATTCCGCTACTTTCTCGTTGTACCCGCCCCAACTGCCGTTTCGCAGGACCTGCAGAAGAGAGTCGGCTTCTTCTTCGCCGAACGAAGGCCAGGAAGGAAAAGGACCGATGCGAACGGGATCGCCGCCAGTCAGAGCCAGTTCCATTATGGTATTACGCTCCTATGCGCGCGATGCTCGCGCGCTCCGTGCTGTAGCCAAGTAATTTCGAAATTTGTTTGCAAGCTCCGATCAGAGCTTCCGTCACCTCGGGATCGCGCGCGCGATGAACGCGCGACGCCGGACCAGAGAGGCTGAGCGCGGCTACGCCTCGCCCGTCGCCGTCGAAAATGGGGGCGGCAAGACAGCGCGCACCGTCGGAATCTTCCATGTTGTCGAGTGCGTATCCACGCCGCCGAACACGCACCAGCTCGCGCATGAACGGAGCGACTTCGCAGATAGTATTTTTTGTGAAGCGCCGGAAATTACAGCCTTTTACTAGCCTCTGGAGTTCCGCATCGGGAAGCGATGCCAGCAGCGCCTTGCCAAGCGCGGTGGAATGAAGCGGGCTGCGAATGCCGGCGTGAGCGGCAAGCCGGAAGGTATGCGGGCTTTCGAGGACGCGAATGTATAGAACTTCATCTCCGTCCAGCACGCCAAGATTGACGGTTTCCTGAAATCTGCGCACCAACTCGAGCATGAAAGGCTGAGCCAGGGCCGGCAGATCGGAAGGCAGACGAGTCTGGCCGCCGAGACGAGCGAAGCGACCCGTGATCGAGTATTGCCCGTCTCTATTCTTCTCTACGTATCCCAGCCGTTCGAGCGTAAACAGGATCCGATAAACCGAACTCTTGACCATTTTGGAACGGGATGCCAGAGTCGCCAGCGAAAGCTCGCGCTCCCCTTGGAAGTTTTCCAGCACGCGCATCATGCGCTCAATCACCGCAATATTGTTATTGCCTGGCATTGCGTTCCTTGAACCGCACTCAGTCTTGCAGAATCTTCTGCAGGCTGTAAAGCCCATTTTCTCTCACGATCCTCGAATCGTTCTGCTGTATAGAACGCAGCATAATGAAAAAGTGCCGATGTATCTTGACAACATTTCAACCCATGATGAAAGAATGGCTCGCTTGAAGAACTAGCGTTCTAGTGTGCAGAACGCTGGCTGTTTCTTAAATGAACTGCATCCGGCGAGGAGAAAAACGCCCATGTCGCGACACTCGGTCAAGATCTGCATTGGAGTGCTGTTCTTTTTACTAACGAATCTGTCTCTCACAGCGCAAAACGAACGAGGCAGCATTCTCGGGCACGTAGCGGACAATACGGGAGCCGCGATTGCTGGAGCCAAAGTCACTGTTAGGAATGTAAACACCGGCATCAGCAACACCTTCCTGACTACGTCCACCGGCGATTATGTCGTCGTCAATCTCATTCCCGGCACCTACGACGTCTCTGTGGAGAACACAGGTTTTCAAGGTGCGCAGGCAAAAGGACTGGTGCTTCACGTCGATCAGACATTGCGTCAGAATTTTTCTTTACAGGTCGGTACGGTGGAGCAGCAGGTTGAGGTATCGGCCAGTGCTCAGATGTTGCAATCGGACAATGCTACGGTTGGCGGCGTTATCACCGAAAAGCAGATTCAATCTCTGCCTATCAGCGGGCGCGATTTTACGAATTTGCTTGCAACCAACGCCGGCGTAACTCAGGCGTCGGGCGGCATTCAGGCCACGATTTTTGATCCGCACGGCTTGAATACGCAGTTCACCATGGTCAGTGTCGATGGAGCACGGCCTTCATCAATCAGTTACATCATTGATGGAGTCACCGACACCGATCTGTTCTTCAGTCGGCCGACGAATATTCCTCCCGCCGATACCATTCAGGAATTCAAGCTGCAGAACGGCCTGTACTCGGCCCAATATGGATTCGGCGCCGGACAAGTCAATGTGGCCATCAAATCTGGAACCAATCAGTTCCATGGCGGAATTTATGATTTTGTCCAGAACTCAGCCTTCCAGCCCAAGAATCCAGTCAATGTGTTTTTCATAAACAACGTGAAAGGATTTAATGGCTTGGCGAACCCGCCGCGCAAGCAGAACCAATTCGGTCTTCAATTAGGAGGTCCCGTTTGGATTCCGAAACTTTACGACGGCAAAAATAAAACATTTTGGTTCGTGAGCTATGAGGGTGGAAGGTTGCGTCAGACGACCGCTGCAGCGCAGGCCCAGGTACCGACTGCTCAGGAGCGCCAGGGCGATTTTTCCGATTGGCCGTTTCCCATTTATGATCCCGCGACATCGGGTTCGCTGGCGCCGACCGCAACCGACCCGTCGGGTCGTACTCAGTTTGCGGGCAACAAGATTCCGAGTGGCAGGATCAGTTCCCAGGGTCTGGCTTTGATGAATCTGCTCTATCCCGCTCCGAATATTACTTGTGCAATGCCGTGCCTCAACTTTGTGGGCAGCGCCACACATCCGCTGAACACGGATGTGCTGACCGCAAGATTCGATCATCGTTTGACCGATCGCGATCAACTCTCATTCACCGGCAATGCAGGACGACTTCACGAAAGCACGCTCTCTATACTGCCGCTCTTAGGCACCAGCGACGTTGTCCATGATTACTTGTACGGAGTGCAGTACCAGCGCAATTTCACCAACAATATGGTTGGGATTTTTAACGCTGGCTTTAACCGTGAGAACTACAACAACGGCGCTTTGGGCATTTACGATTCCAGCTTGAGGTCTAAGCTCGGGTTCTCCAATGTGCCTAATCCCCCCGGTTTTTTTGGAATCCCTACGGTATCCCTATCGTCGCTGCAGTACAGCGCTCCCGTGCAGGGAAACAACGCGAACCATGAAACCGACAATATTTATCAATATTCGGGAAACGTGAGTTGGGTTCGTGGAGCGCACACCTTCAACATAGGATCCGAGTTCCGTCGCATTCAGCTCCAGGACTTTTCCGGCTTCAGTACTTTTGGCACTCTGAGTTTCACGGGTGCGTTCACGGCCGCCGATCCCACCCAGGCGGGCAAATCATCGACCGCCACCAACGGCAATTCCGCTGCTGATTTGCTGCTCGGATTTCCCAAAGCAGTCGGGGCCCCCAGTCCGCTAAAGGTTCCCATTAATCTACGCGGCACTGACATGGGATTTTATTTTCAAGACGACTGGAGGCTTACTCCTCGACTGACTCTGAACCTCGGAATGCGGTATGAAATTCCCGCCAGCTTGCATGCCCTCGACAACAGCGGTTCGGTCATAACTTTTGCCAATGGGGGAGGCCTCGCATGGGCCGATCAAAATTTTGTGAATACCTATGGCACAAGCAATCCCACCGCTAAGGCCACATATTTCCAGTGTTGCGTGAGCAACAAGCTGGTTTCTGGACGAATCAATAACTTCCTGCCCCGAGTTGGTTTCGCGTTTCGCCCGTTTGCCTCAGATAGATTCGTCATCCGCGGCGGCTACGGAATGTACGACGATATCTACATGCGTTTCTATGACGAATCCAACTTCGCCAACAATCTCTTATATGTGTTCAAGAGAGACCCGTTCTATGCCACAACACCTGTCTCGGGTAGCGAGTCGGCATCACCTTTTGCGCTAAACACCTTATTCCGGCCCCCGATAACTATCGCTCCCAATTCACTTGACTTTACGCCGGGATGGCAGAACGGCGGTTTTCAATCTGAGTGGCCGAACAACAAACCACCTTACATTCAGCAGTGGAGTTTGGATACGCAGTATGCTGTCACTGAAGATCTGTTGCTTGATCTGGGCTATGTTGGTTCGCGCTCGCTGCACGAGCCGATTCAGTACTTCTTCAATGACGCGACTCTGCCTACAACACCCGATCAGCTTGCGAATGGCAGCATATGTAACAGTCTCATCGACGCGTCGCAGGCCACCGGAGCGTTTGCGGGATGCCCGGCGACCGGGTCCGCATTTCAACCCATCGACACGAGAATGCCATTTCCTAATCTGGGACCCGGTTCATACGCGAATGCCAACATCCTTTACTCCACTTACAATGCGCTGCAGTTGCGGGTAGAGCAGCGTACCAGATATGGGCTGAACCTGCGGGCCAACTACACCTGGTCCAAAGCATTGGACATCAATTCCGAAATCGCAACCTTTTCCAACGGCAGTGGCGGAAGCAACGAGATTCAGGATACGCACAATATCCGCGGCGATTACGGTCCGGCTGATTACGACCAGCCCCACCGGGCGGTATTCTCCTATGTCTATGAATTTCCCGTTGGCAAGGGAAAGAAGTTCTCGCTTGGTCCGGGAAATTGGATCTTGGGCAATTGGCAAACGAGCGGAATCGTAACTCTTGCCAGCGGAGTGCCTTTCAGCGTCTTCTGCTGTGCCCGCGGTCTGCACACCGATCTCACGGGCGATCCCTTCGGTGACCGTCTGCGTGCCAATCTGGTAGCCGGACAGGATCCGCATGGAACTCCGCAGACCCTAAGAGACTGGTTCAACGAAGCCGCCTTTTCTGTTCCGGCCGAAGGAACTCTTGGAAACACCGGACGCAACTTCCTAAGGGCCCCAATGTATCGCCGTGGTGATGTTTCGTTCCTTAAGAACCTGCCTATCGGCGAACGCCACAATCTTCAATATCGACTGGACATCTTTAACATCTTTTCGAGCTGGCATTCGGTCCAGCGCGTTCCGGTCCACGTATTTTCGACCACTCCTTCCGCACAATTTGGAGCGATAATCCCGCGGCCAGTTCCCGACAAGAACGGCGTGATCGCTGCGACCGATACCTCTCGGCTCGGCGAGCAGATTCTCTGGACGCCGCGCATCATCCAGATGGCACTGCGCTATACCTTCTGAGACTTTTCAGGCGCCTACCGACTCGCGACAAGAGCGGTGGGCGCCAAACGACCTCGGGTATGGCGAATTCCAACTGGCACGGACATGTCAAAAACAATTGCCCTTACTTTCGTCTTTCTAGTTCTGCGGCTCAGCGGTGCAGCCTTCGCTCAGAGTACCGTTCCAAGCGTAGCCCCACCAGCTATCTCTGATTGGCGTGCGATGGGGCAGTCGCCCTGCGCATGGTCAGAAGCTGTTCAGAAGGCTGGCGGGAGTCTCGACATTTCGAAGACGATCTCGCTTCTCAGGCACGATGGATTCTCGTGTCATGCTATGCCCGTTGCAGGAGGCCCGCCCTACAGTTGGAATGAGTTCCAGCAACTCGTGGCTGCTGCAGATTCAGCAGGCATCGATGAATGGCCCGTTTTGCTTCCGCCCACGGAAGGATCTTCGCTTCCATATCAGCACGACTTTGTGGCTTGGATCGAAACATTAGCCAAGCTTTCATTGCGCTATTCACACTTGCGCGGGGCGAATATTGACGATCTCGATCAGGGCGAGAACGCCAAACTGTTTTCCCGCGATTACATTTGTCGTATTTACAGAGCCAAGCAAGCAATCAATCCTAAACTGCTCCTTGTGCCGACTATCTACAGCTTGAATAGAGATTTTGCGGATCGCATGAGCGGCTGTGTGGATGGCGTATGGCTGTGGTGGAGCAAGTTGGACACTGTCGACGGACTAGCCACATCGCTTGAGAAAGCCATGGCCGCGTCCGCCGGACGTTTTCCGGTTTACGGAGGCGTCTATGCTCACTGGACTTCCTGGCATAAACAAGGCCCACCAGAAAACGAAATCTTTGAACAGACATTACAGAAAACCTGTGAATTAGCCAGCGGAGCCATTATCTGGAAAATTACGATCCAGCCGCCGGACCCGTTGCTTGAGATCGCTCGCTCTTATATCGCCAACACGAAATCTCCTGCCGAGGGTCAATGTGGAGAACACTCTGGTAAGTCTCAGGAGTCCTTGCGATGAATCGGCGCGAATGGCTTCGTTTTGCGGTCTCTGGTCTGGCTGCAATTCCTTTATGGGCAAAACAAAATACGGACCTGATGACGATGCAAAAGATAGAAGGAAGCGATCTGTCAAACAACAGCAGGCCGACCGCGTTGACGCCGAACTCTCAGCTCTCCACGCGCGGCCGGTTTCTGAACTGGTCACCTGAAGAAGAACGTTACTGGTTCTTTTCTGCTAGAGATGGGCTTGATCGCTTTCGCCGACTGGCAGAAACTCACCGAGGCAGTTGCGATTTTACTGAGCTGACTCGCTCTGCCACCGGCTTACCCATTTATGAGTTCCGTCTTGGGAAAGGTCCAAAGACTATCGCGATTATGTCGGGTATGCATGGATGCGAGCCAACCGGCCCGCGCGGCCTGCTTGCATACCTAGACTCTTTACTCAATGCGTCTAAGCCATTCGATGCTGCGGTCAATGCCAAGCAGATCCTCGAGAAGATTACCTTGCACGTCTTTCCTCTGGTGAATCCAGGAGGAGCTCAGCGGTTTTCCGAACATTTCCCTGATTCATGGCATGGAACCTGGATCCCGGAATGGACCGCCGAAAATAAAGATAAATTCTTTGCCGAAGGAAATGAACCGAATCACTTCTTCTATGGAACTTACGTAAAGAAAGCCCCCATGCGTTTTACTCCGGACCAGATTGCAAAATGGGAAGCGACGGGAAATGTACTTGGTTCCAGTGTTACCGATGATGGCTTGGACATGTGGTTCGACTGGGACGACACACATGGGCGGCAGACGCTCGCATTGAAAGAGGTACTTCAGCAGATTCGTCCGGCAGTCTTCGCCGACTTCCATAATTTCATGTACCCCACCGAGGTGTTTGCTCCGACGGTGTACTCAACCGGAGCTTTGGCGCAAGAGGAGACAGAGCTCGCTCTCGCCATGCAGCGGGCATGGACGGCACGCAACCTTCAGTTTCATGATCGTCCCCCGCGCCCTTATACGAAACCCTCAGAAAAATATTACGAAGACTACTGGGTTCACCAGATCGGAGCTCGCACACTGATCGTGGAGTTCAATGGCGGAATGCTGGCCACAGAAGGCGCGGAGTATGAGCCCGTTCCAGGTCAGCGCGCCCTCACGAGACGCGAATCGCTGGCTTCGGCTTTCTTCGCGGTCGACGCGCTCGTAAACCGTGCGCTGGAGTTGGGGCTGTGAGTCGA
>DATEMI010000249.1:0-4218 GCA_035275665.1 Terriglobales bacterium
ACGAATCGCTGCGACGCATGCTGCCGGCAGGCAAACAGCCGGCGATCGACATTCGTCCGAAAATCATGTTTAATCCGGACTCTCGCTCTCCAAATTTTTTCCTTCCGGGCTTGATGACGGTGTTACTCCTTTTTGTTACGACGATGCTCACCGCATTCTCGATCGTGCGCGAGAAAGAGCGCGGCACTCTCGAGCAGCTCTTCGTAACACCCGTCCGCCCGCTTGGACTGATGATGGGCAAGATCATGCCTTATTTCGGACTAGCGATGATCGAGATGCTCATGATTCTTGCTTTCATGCGAATAGCCTTTCGCGTACCCATTCACGGTAACGTGCTGCTGCTCCTGGTCCTCGGCACCTGCTACATGTTCACCCACTTGTCGCTTGGCATGCTGATCTCGTCGAAAGCCAATTCCCAAAATGACGCCATGCAGCGCTCAATGGGAATCATGCTGCCGAGCATCTTTCTCTCCGGCTACATCTTCCCTCTCGACAACATGCCCTGGATCTTCTACGTGATGAGCTTCTTCGTGCCCGCGACCTACATGATGAACATCTCGCGCGGAATCATCCTGCGTGGCGCCGGCTTTGCTGACCTATGGGTGAACGCGGCTGCTCTTCTGCTGATGGGAGTAGTCGCCCTAGCGATTGCTGCTAGAAATTTCAAGAAGATGATTGTGTAAGACAGCCACGAAGCTGCGAAGCCGCGTAGCCCGAAGCCTAACATCGGGCAGGCTGACGAGCACGGACGAATTCACTTAGTGCGGAAGAGGCGGAGGAGCTTTGGACATCTGGGGCGCCAGAAGCTCATCTGCCCTTTCATCGGCCCTCTTGTGAATGGAAACGACGGTGGCGAACTCCTTGTCGGATTCCGCCTTCTTCCCGGTGACTTGAAAGATGCGGCCGAGTCGATAATGCGCGTCCGGCTGTGACGGATCCAGAGCGACTGCGCGTTTGAGCGCCGCAATGGCGTCGTCATATTTCTTCTGTTCGGCATAGATTGCACCGAGATCCATGTAAACGAATCGAATATCGTTCTTTAGAGCGACGGCCTTGTTTAGCAGCGGGATCGCCGACTCAGGATTCTTGTTCTTCATCTCAATGTCGCCCAGATAAGCAATCGCCTGCGCGTGGCTTGCATCGACAGCGAGTTCATTTTGAAACTCAGCTTTGGCCTCGTCGTACTTATGCGACTTCCAGTAGAGATAGCCCAGACCAAAATGGACATTAGGTTCTCGCGGCGAAACTTGCGCTGCTGTTTTAAATTCTGCGATAGCCTCCGGCGTACGACTCTCGCCATCCAGCGCTTCCCCTACCAGCATGTGCGCCGCCGCAGAATCCGGCTGCGTCTGGAGAATGCGTTGGAAACCGTCGAGAGCGCAGGAATATCGCTTGGCCCAAAGACAGCTCTGGGCCAGCATTTGCTGGAGTTCAGCGTTATCCGCATCCCGCTTTGCCGCGATTTGGAGATGATCTGCGGCTTTGGCGAAGTTTTTTGCGCCGTAGTAGCTCAATCCCAGTAAAGTTCGCGCTTGCTCGTTGTTCGAGTCTGCAGCAAGGACCGAGGCTAAAGGCGAAACAGCGGCACGAAAGTTGCCAAGCTTAAACTCCGCCAACCCGAGGTTCATTTGAATGCCGGGGAGTTTCGGATTCAGTTTCAGTGCCCGCCGATATGCCGATGCCGCCTCAGAGTACTTCTGCTCGCGAGCAAGATCGACGCCCATGCTGGCGAATGCAGCCGCGTCCGCCGGATTTCTCTCAGTTATGGATTGCCACACCTGCACCGCGTCGCCCCATCTTCCTTGCTGTTCAAGGGCAATAGCGTCACTGGGACTGGCATTCTGGGCATAGGCTGTCGCGGAAAGGACCAAGACTGGAAAGAACTTGAGAAAAGGTGAGCGCATCTAGGACTTCATCGTAATCGTACACGGACCTGTGCCGGGCGAATACTGTTTGCGCTTGGAGATGTTCAAGCAAAAAAATACCCCGCTCGCTGAGCGCTTCATCGTGAGCGGGGTTGCGTGCGTGTCAAAAATCGACTGACTAGAAGACTAGCTTCGCTCCAAGTTGGAACGTTCTCGGATCGAAGGTTGAAGTGACCTGACCAAAGTTGCTCGATGTGGTATTGGAATCGACGTTCCTAAACTGCGTGTGATTCCAAACGTTAAAGGCATCCGCTCGGAACTGGAACATACTTCCACGTGACTCGCTGAATACAAAATTCTTGAAGAAGGAGACATTCCAGTTGTCGCGTCCCGGACCGCGCAAGGCGTCGAAACCGAGGTTCCCCCAAGTTCCTGGAGCCGGCGCGGTGAACGCATTGGTCGCGAACCACTGCGTTGCAGTCTGAGGATAGCTGACGGTACCTGTCAGGTTGGGGCGATTGGTGCAGGTCCCCAACGGAATGCTGCAAACGCTCGTTCCACCTACAGTGACGTTGAGCGGCAATCCAGATTCCATAGTCACAATCCCGGACAGCTCCCAACCTCCAAGAGCGGTCTTGAGTAGTCCCTTATCGCTGTTCTTCAGGAATGGAAGCTGGTAGTCGAAGTTAAAGAAAACTACGTGAGTTCTATCCAGGATGGAAGGGCCTAAATCGTATTTCCATCCAAGATATGGGTTCGATACGTTGGCAAGATCACCGCCGCTGCCGCCGGTGGTCGGATCGAAGGAGCGCGCAAGCGTATAGCCGACCTGAAGCATCAAGTCACTTCTCAAGTTCCCATGTACATCAACCTGCAGCGAGTTGTAATGACCATTTGCCTCGTTTTCCGAAAGCTTCAGGTTCCGGAAACCCTGGAAGGGTAGCAGCGTGTTGTACGCATTATTGTTCGTCTGCAAACTGGGCAACAGGCTTATGTTAGGCAGATTGATGTCGCGGTAGTCGTTCTGATGACGTGACTGGCTGCCCACATACGAAGCAGCCAACACCGCTTTGCTGCCCAACGCATGCTGCATTCCGAAACTGTACTGATACGTCACCGGAGCCTTGTAGTTGTCTTTGGCGATACCTGTAATGCTGGGTACCACAATCGGCAGCCCCGCGATAGCGTTTCCAGATTGGATATTCGTCTTTGGATTGGAGAGGAATACGTTATTCAAACCGGCGCTGGCACTGAACGGGACATTTGTACCCCCGTTGTACATGTCGTTGCCTTGAACGCGCTCATACATCGCTCCGAATCCACCGCGAAGCACCGTAGTTCCCGTGCCGGTTAGATCGTAGGCGAATCCGACGCGAGGACCGAACTCAGCCCAGTGATCAGCCACCATTCCTTTCGGAACACCAGCCTGACCGGCAATTCCTATGCCGTTCAGATAGAACTGAACACCCTGAAGGATCGGATTCGGACTGGTTCCCAAACCGGGACTTGCTGCAGCACAACCCGTGGGATTGCCCGGCCCGGCACAAATCTGCGTCCCATTCGCATTGGCAAACAAGGGCGCCTTTGATGGGTCGTAGAGGCTGGGATAGAAGTTCGACATGCGATTGTTGGCTTCGTACGTGTGCGGAGCGCCATCCCAACGCAGTCCCAAGTTCAGAGTCAGGCGAGTCGTCGTCCTCCAGTTGTCCTGAACGTATGCGGCCCAGGAGACGTTGTTCCAATAGCCATTGTCATGGACTGCATCTTCGGAATACGAGTTCGAATACCCAAGCAGGAAATCAGCAAAGTCATTTCCCGTGTAGGAGCCGTTGAACTGGAAATTACCCTGCGTTGACGCAAATACATCCTGAATCTTCTTGTACAGCGCCCAGCTGCCGCCGTACTTGAGTGAGTGTTTACCCGACGACCAGGAAACGTCGTCGCGAATCTGATAGTCATCGGCTTTGTTTACCCATGGCTCCCAAGTTACGGTGTAGTTAGTTCCAGTCGAGCCGCTCAACTGAATCGACGGAATTCTGGTAAGAGCGTTCGGACCCGGAAAGACGCGGTTGAACGTGAAGCCCGATGGAGCCGTGAAAAGTCCCTTCGGGATGATGTTGATGCGGTTGCCGTTGTAGTTGAAGGCGATCTCGTTGAGCAGATGCGGATTAATCATGTGCGTGGCGTGAACGACCGCGCTGTAGGAGGGATTCCCAAAGGTGTCCCCGATCGTCGGCACGTTATCGCCGCTCCACTGTGTGGTGCCGAAACCCTGGGAAATTTGCTCTGCGACAAAGTGGCCGAAGACTTGGAACTTGTCGCTGAAGCTGTGATCAATACGGGTGACCTCCTC
>DATEMI010000250.1:0-4230 GCA_035275665.1 Terriglobales bacterium
TAGCGAGGGCGGCAAGAACCTGCTGCGTTTCTGTTTCGCCAAGACCGACGCCGATCTGGAAGAAGCTTGCCGCAGGCTCAGTCGAATCTCGGTGGTTGCGGTTTCCCGCTGAACGCCGCCCTATTTCGATCCCGAAAGCACTTGCCATCCTCTGTGTGAGTCCGGGATATTAGTAGTCACCTCATGGGCCGAATTGGGAAATCGGAATCGTTCGCAACGGGCGAGGCGCAACTGCCGGTGCATCAGCGTATTCTGCAGGCCGGACGCGCTCTGTTTGCCACGCGCGGCTACGAAAAGACCAGCACCCTCGCCATTGCCCGCCTCGCAGGTACCAGCGAATCGCAATTGATGAAGCACTTTGGCAGCAAGGAAGGCCTGCTCGAAGCCATCTTCGACACTGCCTGGTCCAGCCTCTCGGCTCAGTTTTCGGCATTGCAGGTGATAGCCTCGCCGCGGGCGAAGCTGCTTGCGCTGCTGGAAGCATTCCTGCGCACGCTGGAGAGCGACCCTGCCATTAAAGAGCTGTTGCTTCTCGAGGGCCGACGCGTGCGCAAAGAAGGCAATCTGGTCATTCTCACGCGCGGTTATCTGCAATTCATCAGGGTTGTCGATGACATTCTGGGCGAACTGAAGAATTCAGGCGAAATGAACCCTGGACTCGAAGTCGAGGCCGTTCGCTCCGCCGCGATCGGACTGCTCGAAGGTATGCTCCGAGATCAAGTTCTCACTCGACGCATGGACTATCCCGCCCACTTCTCGCAGGAGCAGATTCGATTAGTCTTTACTGGCTTTTTGGATTCGATTACGGGAAAGAAGTTATGAGGTCTCTTCTGATGAACGTGGACAAATCGACTTTCGTAAATGTCTCCTCATGCTGCCGAAACCGGCTGGTGGCCAATGATGGCCGATGGCGTTGTCCCGCTCTTCACTAGAGCATGGCCCTCAACATATTGCTCGTACGCATCGCGTTCTGCAGCCCATGCGCGGAATGTTGGCAGCATCTTGAGTCCGGCTTCATAGCCAACTTTCACGATGCCGAGTGCTTTCTGAAAGTCATCGAACGCATAAGCGCTCACGTCAGGCTCGATCAGCAGGTCCGCGTGTGCCTGCCAAAGGCAGTTCATGTTCGCTTGGGCAATCGAGAAGCATTGGCCGATCACCTCCAGCACATGGCGCGGGCTCTTCTGCACCCAGTGCGCGCTAAAGAAGATTGCCGCCACGCGGTCGGCCCCCATGTCCTTCAGAGGCTTGGCTGGAACAGCATGCCCGAGCAAACCGTCGACCATAAGTCGGCCGCGCACACTCACTGGAAGGAAGACGCCGGGATAAGCGCAGCTTGCGCGGACCGGATCGATCAGGTCTCCCTGCGTGAAGACGACTGGCTCGCCGGTCAGGAAGTCGGTTGCAGTGACCGCCAGCGGTATGCGCAGTTCTTCGAAGGTACTGACCTTGAGGATGCGGTGCAAGAATCCGGTCATGCGGTCGTTGGTACACAGCCCAAAGCGCGAAATCGTATAGCGGGCGAAATCTTTGAAGCGCACGATAGCGGCGATCTCTTCCAGTTCTTTGGCGGAGACGCCGCTGCAATATGCGGCGCCGATTACGGCGCCGACGCTGGTCCCAGCTATGAAGTCGGGAATGATTCCTTCCTCTTCGAGGGCTTTGAGAATGCCCACATGCGCAAGGCCACGGGCGAATCCGCCGCCGAGGGCAAGCCCGATGCGACATGGTTTGGGAGCTTCAATACGCGGTTGATGCGCGCTCTTTACTTCCCTTGCCAGAGCTCGCACGGACTTATGCAGGCCGTCGAAGAGTTTCACCGGGCACCTCGCCCAAGCCGGCCCCGCCGCCTCGGGCTGCGGCTTAAGGTCAGCAGCATTCGGTACATACGATGCTCAGGTGTCACAAACAAGATGCAGCTCTGATGCAGGTTTTCAGCGTTATTCAGGAGGCAACCGCTGTCCGCAGTGCGCTCGAAGGGCGTTTAGGCGGGGTTTCGTCGTCTACAATTTCGGTATGAAGCACGTTTTTCACCTGGCGTTAGTTGGCACACTTGCTTTATGTGCGGGATCAGTCGCGGCGCAGCAATCCACGCACTCGACACAGGGCAAGCAGCAGACCCAGGCTTCTGATCCGCTGCCGCGGTCGGATTCTGACCAGCCAACCGAGGCGCCGCCTCTATCCACAAATGAGAGTTCGAGTAAGCAGACACAAATTGATCTTTCTCCGCCTGCGAACGACGCTGCTATGCATCCGAACAGCGAAATCCCAGATATAAGCGAGATGCATACCTGGAACCCGCATAAGGCGCAGAAGGATGTCGAAGTCGGCGAGTTTTACCTGAAACGGAAAAACTATCGTGCAGCAGAAGACCGTTTCCGCGAGGCGCTCGAATACAAGCCGGGAGATGCCGTTGCGACTTATCGCCTGGCGGAGGCGCTGGACGGACTAGGGCAGTATCCCGAGGCGATCAAGAATTACCAGGAGTATTTGCAAATTCCGTCGAACGAGAAGTTTGCTCCGGATGCGAAGAAGGCTCTGGCGCGGCTGGAGAAGAAAGAGTCAGCGGAAAAAAGGTAGGACATTTCGTGATTTGGTGATTTCATGATTGAAATTCGCGAAAATTGGGAAATCGGGAAGTTATTTCTCCACTCGCACAAAATCACCGGTGGTTGCGTTCACTACGACGCCGATATCAGGCTCATTTGAATTCTTGCCGTAATTCACGTGCCAGGTGAGCATCTGCCTGCGCGGTTCCCAATTGAGGCCGAAGTTCACCGGCATATCCGGATCTTTCTTTAGCAAGGCAGCGCCGCCGTGCTTCTGGGCGGTTTCCAAAGCTTTGTCGGAATCGATTTTCAGATACACGAGATCGAATGGTGTCGTCGAAGTATTGTTCGCGCTAAAGCTGTCTTCGCTGCCTGGATTGATGCCTGGATTGGGAGCATCTGGTCCCGTCAATCCCGACCACATATACGTTTTCATAGACTGACGCGAGCGTGAGCCGAAGAGTCCGCGCCACACCGCCGATTTTCCATCATGACCCAGAGGAGCGTCGGGATTGCCGCCGGCATTCTTGTAGTTCTGCGACTGAATGCTGATCGGTTGCGTGTCTGGTGCCCAGCCGCGTGAGGTCGTGTAAAGACGTTGCAGCGCCACGCGTCCGGTTTCGCTTTCGGTGGGCTTCGGCGCGGGCTTCTCAGCCGGCGGCGCGCTGCTACCGGATGGAGATGACGAGCAGGCACAAAGCATTCCAGCGAAGCCAATGGTCAAGAAAATCTTGCCGGTCATGGAAGGTACTATACCCGCTTCTCCCAATTCTCCAAGGCACGCAAGTAACGGTTGGCATCAAGATTGCAACTGCGTCAACTCCGCACAACATGTAACTAAAATTGACGTTACCCAAGGCGCGCTACACCGAATGATGTACTTTCACCGGAAGCAAGCCGAAAAGAGGAAGATCTGCATGCACCCGATCACCGCGGAAATTCATAAAGCCATTGTCAAAGCCACTGAAGGACTTACGGAAGAACAACTGCGGCGGCATCCCGAAGGCAGGTGGGACTCAGCCTCCATTTTGGAACACCTGGCGCTTACCTATGGAAGCACTGCGCGCGTGATGGATAAGTGCATCCGGGAAGGACGTACGCTGGCGACCTCGGCCACGATGAGACATCGCGCCGCTCAACTCCTTGTATTGGGTTTCAGTTACATTCCCGGTGGAAGAAAAGCCCCAGAACGCGTTGTGCCCACCGGCATCGGCAGCAAAGAAGCACTGCAACTCATTTTCTCCAACCTGGAAAAAATGGACGAAGCTTTGCGGAAGTGCGAAGGGCAGTTTGGAAGCAAGAAGAAGGTCGCTGACCATCCAGTGCTGGGCCCAATTCCCATTTCAGGATGGCGCAAATTTCATTTACTGCACACGCGACATCATATGAAGCAGATCGAGGAGCGTGCCCGGGGGGAGACTCCCGCTACTCGCCAGGTTGCAGCCGCGAGCTAGAATTGCTGACTTTCAAAGTTCCACAGGAAACTGGATCTCGATCTCAGGCCTGAAGGGCCGAAAGAAGCGGAGCCCAGCGGCGTAAGCCCTGGGTGATTGGGTCACGCCGATTCGAGTCCCAAAAGGGACGGCATAAGGTGCCGCACTTTACCAACCAATTCGAGCGGATGCGAGGGATGTCGCCCTTTCAGGGCTCGCAATTTTCGCGCGTTTTTCCCAGGGCTTAC
>DATEMI010000251.1:0-9339 GCA_035275665.1 Terriglobales bacterium
GCGCCTCTCCGCAGATCGAGCGTGGGCAGCACTGATGAGGCCTCGTTTTGCTCTTGCTGTTGAAAGCCAGTCCCGATAGGTTTTTTAACTTGTCATTAACAAAGAAGCTATACGCTTCGCGATAGAGGCTTTGCAGGCGAATGAAGCATTCGGTTTTAGTGGTAGAAGACGATAACGACATTGCGCGGCTGTTGCAGCACCACCTGGAGGCCGCAAATCTAAGCGTACAAACCTTCGGGAGTGCGACAGGAGTAATTGAAGCGGCGGAAGACAAAGTACCGTCTTTATTTCTCCTCGACGTTATGATTCCTGGCGGCAGTGGACTCGACCTCTGCCGTCAAATTCGACAGAACCGTCTGCTAGCCTCTACTCCAGTGATGTTCCTGACAGCGCGCGGCAGTGAGTCCGACCGCGTGACTGGCTTGGATATTGGCGGCGACGACTACATCACGAAGCCCTTCAGCCCTCGCGAGTTGGTCGCGCGAGTGAAGGCTGTATTGCGCAGGTTCGAACGCCCGCTGCATCCTGCCAAAATCTCTGCCGGGGATATCGAAATCGATAGTGGCGCCATGACTGTGGCGGTGCGGGGCACATCGATTGAAACCACTGCGACCGAGTTTCGGCTGCTCGAATATCTCGCGCGTCATTCCGGTAAGGTATTTACGCGCGATCAACTACTCGATGCCGTGTGGCGTGACCGCCAATACGTAACCGAACGCTCGATTGATGTTTATGTGCGAAGGCTGCGGGAAAAAATCGAGCAGCAGCCGGACGACCCGCTGTATCTTCGTACAGTCCGTGGCGCCGGCTATCGCTTTGAGACTCCGAAGTGAAGACGCGTATCTTCGCAAAACTGATCTTGTGGTCTGCGCTCGTCATCGCAGTAGCAACGGTGACTGTGGATTTTGCGGTGCGGCGGTCCTGGGAGTCGTCTCTGCGCCAGCAGATTTCGACTGCACTGACTCAAAAGGTCAGAATGTTCGCGCATCACGTTCAGAACGTTAACAAGCGTGATCTGCAAAGCGACGTTTTCGCAGAGGCGTACGCGGCTGACGCTCGTGCAACTGTCATTGATCAAAGTGGAAAGGTTCTGGCCGATTCCGAAGCCCACCCCGAGGAGATGGAGAACCATGCAACGCGTCCAGAATTTGTTGCGGCGTTGCACGGAGAGATCGGCTCAAACATTCGCCGCAGCCACACCCTCGGTATCGAGTTCCTTTACGTCGCCGCTCCCATCAGTGGCGGCGCCGTCAGACTCGCCTATCCGCTGGCGGATATCCGGCAGGCTTTAGCAGAAGTTCGTCGAACTCTGCTCGAGGGTTCTGCGAGTGCGCTTGCGATATCGGTCATTCTGGCGGCGTTGATAGCGCATTTGCTGGCCCGCCGATTGCAACGGATGATGCAATTTGCCGAGTGCATCGCTGCCGGCCAGTTGACGACGCAAATCTCAGATCCCAGTCTCGACGAAATAGGCCAGCTTGCCGCCGCGCTCGACCGAACCGCGCGACGTCTGCAGCAGATGTTCGAAGCCGCGGATAACAGCCGACGAGAATTGGAGACGCTACTCAACAGCATTGGCGATGCTGTGATTGCGGTTTCTAAAGATGGAAGGGTCTTATGGGTCAATCGAGCTTTGGGCCAACTGTTACCACATTTGCGCGTCCGCGATTCATTGATTGAGACGATTCGTGACCCTGACGTACAACTTTGCGTTCAGGAAGTACGCACCACGGGGCAGGCTTCAGGCGCGACTGCAAGGACGGTCAGTCCTGGCCACGTGTTCCAGTGCACTGCAGCACCCCTGCCCCACGGGGGCGTCGTCGTCGTGCTGCATGACCTTACCGATGTTGAGCGCGTTGAGCGGACCCGGCGCGACTTCATCGCAAATGTCTCTCATGAGCTGCGAACGCCCCTTACTTCAATTGAAGGATTCACGGAGACCCTGCTCGAATCGAGCGCCGCAAAGCAGGCAGAGACGCGTGAATTCCTGGAGACCATTCGGCGTAACACCGCGCGCATGACACGCCTGACCGAAGACTTGCTGAAGCTGGCCAGAGTCGAATCTGGCGAGTGGAAGCTCGACAAAACGGAAGTCTCTGCCAATTCGCTGCTTAAGCAAGCCGTGGCAAACTTCAAGAGCATCGCTCCCGGACGTGAACTGAAGATCGAAGAATCCAGCGATGAAAAAGTGGTTGCTGATTCCGAAGCAATTCAGCAGGTCTTTGCCAACCTCATCGAGAATGCAGCCAAGTATTCGCCTACAGGATCGCCCATTATCTTGGGGGCGCAACCGTCCTACGATGTGCTCGAATTTTTCGTACGCGATGCAGGTCCCGGCATTGCAGCCGAACACGTTCCGCGCCTGTTCGAACGCTTCTACCGTGTCGACAAGGCTCGATCACGCGAGGTCGGTGGTACTGGCCTGGGGCTTGCCATCGTCAAGCACATCGTCATCAATCACCAAGGTTCAGTGCGCGTAGAAACCGCTGTGGGCCAGGGTTCCACGTTTTTCTTTTCGCTCCCGAGGGTGGTAATGGCATCGCAAACCACTGCCTAATCCATTGTTCACGGAATTTTCATTCATCCTTGATTCACTCTTAATGATGGAGCCGCATTATGGGAGGAAAGGAACTCTCATGCCGGAATACGCAACTGAACAAAACGAGCGCCATCGAAAAATCGTGGAGCTTGTGCTGGAGGCATATTTGCTTGCGCGATCTGCAATTGTAGGCGCCGCCGAGGTTCTGATTCGGGACGGGGCGAACACCTGCGAGGCAGTGAACAAACTGGAACAACGCCTCGACGAAATCGATCGCAGCGTGGATGAGCAGGTGGCGGATGCCATCAGCAATTCCGGTCCCGATCAGGCGCGCGAGCTGCTCGCATGCGTTAAGGCGATGGTTGATCTTGAGCGAATCGGAGACCTGGCACAAAGTTTTGTTTCACGGGCCGTCGCCCTTCGTGGGCGAATCGGAACTGAAGACAACAACATGCTGCTGAAGATGTGCATGGCGCTGGAAGTAATGCTGCGGGATGGCGCAGAAGCATTCGCGAATCGAAATCTGGAAACAGCGATCACGATCATTCGCGCCGATCTCGAACTCGACCGGTTCCGGAATTTGATCGTGCTCCGTCACACAGAGCAAGCGCACAGCGACGCTCGGGAAAGCATTCACGTCCTGGCTCTAGCCCAAGCGCTGGAGCGCGCCGGCGATCATGCCAAAAACCTCGCAGAGGAGGTCTGCCACATGGTCAGCGGCCACACCGTTCGTCATTCCGCCCGCCGCAACTCCGTCTGCCTCGAGCAGATGTATCTGGAGCACCTCTTCGAGCGGCACGCAATTAGCACAACCAGATAAGTCTCTTTCATCAGAATTTCACATTCGTTTCACACTGCATTAATAGGCCCTCATTTACAAAACAAACAGCTTAGTGAAATACAGAGAGGGCAATTCATATATGGTTCGCGTACTTACCCTGCTATTCAGTACAGCCATGCTGGTTGCATCGGCAACGGCGGCGAGCAATCTGAACGGAGCGGGAGCGACATTTCCCAATCCGATTTATCAAAAGTGGTTTAGCGAATACCACAAAGCACATTCCGACGTTCAGATCAATTACCAATCGGTCGGAAGCGGCGCCGGTATTCAGCAGTTGATTGCGGGTACGGTCGATTTCGGCGCCAGCGACATGCCTATGAAGGACGAGCAGCTTGCCGAGGTCAAAAGTAAGCGTGGCTTTGACGTGTTCAACCTCCCGACCGTGCTCGGGGCCGATGTTCCCGCATATAACGTGCCCGGCATCGCCGGCGAGTTGAAATTTACCGGTCCCTTGCTGGCGGATATCTTCCTGGGGAAAGTCTCGAAATGGGACGATCCACAGATTGCAAAGATCAATCCAGGAGTCAAGTTCCCCTCAATTCCCATCGTGGTGGTGCACCGTTCTGACGGCAGCGGCACGACTTTTGTATTCACCGACTTCCTATCCAAGGTCAGTCCTGAATGGAAGCAGAAGGTCGGTGCCAATACTTCAGTGAGTTGGCCCACAGGTTTGGGTCAGAAAGGCAATGAGGGAGTTTCCGGACAAATCCGCCAGATGGAAGGCGCTATCGGCTACATCGAGTTAATCTACGCCGTTCAGAACAAAATTCCATATGGCACCGTGCAAAATGCGGCAGGACAGTTCGTCAAGGCCAG
The DNA here is from genome assembly GCA_035275665.1 of Terriglobales bacterium. GTDB lineage: Bacteria > Acidobacteriota > Terriglobia > Terriglobales > Acidobacteriaceae > Gp1-AA112. The sequence goes on from DATEMI010000251.1 coordinate 4,197, forward strand.
CCTGGATTCAGTGACGGCAGCCGCCGCCTCAGTCAAAGAAATGCCTGCCGACTTTCGTGTCTCGATCACCAACGCTTCTGGACGCGCGGCCTATCCGATCGCGAGCTTCACGTATCTGCTGATTCCCGCCAAATGGAGCGACGCAGGAAAGCGCGCGACCATGGTTGATTTTCTGAACTGGATGATCAACACCGGCCAGAGCATGGCCAAGGACTTGGACTATGCGCCGCTACCAAACGGCGTGGCGGATAAAGTCCGCGCCCGAATCAGAGAAATTCAATAACAGCCAGATGCCCGCCGCAGACGGCGAGTCATTAGCGAACTCATCGCTTTACCTCATATCAGGTGTGAAGGAGAAGGAATGAAAGTGTTGCTTCGCAGTTCGTTGCTGTGCCTGGTCTGGAGCAGCTTGTTACTTGCGCAGACCAGCTCGACTCACAGCACTACAACTACATCGAAGAAAGCCATGGCTCGGCGACGCCCTGCTCCCGTAGGTAAATCGGCAGGACCGTCTCTCGAGCAGCAATTGATAGATTTGCGTCAGGTGGTGGAACAACAGCAGCAGCGGATGCAAAGGCTAGAGAACGAACTGGCTGCCCGGGACCAGCAGATTCAGCAGGCACAACAGGCCGCAGCCGACGCAAACGGCAAGGCCACCGAAGCTTCCACAAAAGCCAGCGAAGCGCAAACTGCGAACACCGACGCAACCACGCAGGTTGCAACTTTGAAAGAGACTGTCAGCTCCGTCCAAGCTAGCAATCAGACCTTAAGCGACTCGATCAAAGCGGAGCAGAAAAAAGCTAACGAGGCAGTCGAGAATCCCAGTGCAATTCGCTTCAAGGGAATCACCATCAGTCCGACAGGAAGTTTCATCGAAGCGGCCACGGTGTGGCGCGAGAAGGCCATGGGGGATGACATCAATACCCAATTCAGCGCCATTCCTTTCAGCGGCGCGACGAACGCGAATCTGAGCGAGCTGAACTTCACTGGACGCCAGTCCCGAATCGCGCTATTGGGCGAAGGCAAGACCGGCGGATTTACCTTCCGCGGCTACTGGGAGATGGATTGGCTCGGTGCCGGCGTTACCTCCAATAACAATCAGAGCAACAGCTACGTCAATCGTCAGCGCCAACTCTTCGGACAGATACAGACCGACGGTGGATGGATCTTCACTGCTGGACAACAGTGGAGCTTGGCAACGGAAACCAAGACGCTTCTCGACAACCGCACTGAGAACCTCCCCATGTCAATCGACCCGCAATACACCGTGGGCTTCACTTGGGCGCGTCAGGGTGGAGTCCGCATCGTTAAGGACTTTGGCAAAAAGGCGGCAATCGGCTTCTCACTGGAAAGTCCACAGACGCTTAACGTCGGCGGAGGTGGGCTCAGCAGCACCACCGGGCCCGGCGTCGTTTTCCAGGTCACCGGACAGACTGGTGGATTGCTCAACAACGGCGGCAACACTGCAGCACAAAACTACAGTATGAACTACTTTCCAGACGTAATCGGCAAGCTCGCCTTCGAGCCCGGATGGGGGCACTATGAGCTCTTCGGAATAGCCCGGTTCTTCCGTGACCGTGTGTATCCCAATGCAGGAACTAAGAGCATCGCCGGCGTTACCAATCTCACCAACAACGGTGGTGGTGTCGGCGGCAATCTCCGCGTCCCCACATTCAAGAAACACGTAGATTTCGGTGTTCATGCGCTCGTCGGAGCTGGCGTGGGACGCTATGGATCCACCACGCTTGCGGACGTCACCTTCAAACCCGATGGAAGCTTTGAGCCGATTCGCGGCGGGTCCGCCCTCGGCACAATGGAGATCCATGCCACCAAGAAGATGGACGTGTACTTCAACTACGGCATGGACTACAACGAGCGCGCGCTCTACAACGCTGGCACGCTCGGATACGGCCGCCCCACGCTCCTTGCAACAGGCTGCAACGTCGAAGTAGCTCCAGCTGCAGGTGGCGCAACGGCTGCGTCCGGCGGCTCTCCCGCGAACTGCACGCTGGACACACGGAATCTCCAGGAGTTCACGGCTGGATACTGGTATGACTTCTATCGCGGAGCCAAGGGCCGCGTTCGTCAAAGCTTCCAGTTCGCGCATTTCACGAGGGACACCTGGGCCGGAACCGGCGGCTCTCCCGACGCGAACAACAACATGTTCTGGACCGCGTTCCGCTACTACTTGCCTTAAACAGCTCTTCAAAGCGCAAACTCCACTGGCCGGTGAGCGAAAGCTCACCGGCGTTTTTGTTTGAAGGATCGCTTCATGGCTAGGGCGCTTCCATGAGGCAAGGCTTGCATTTCCCGCGCAATATATCCGCAGCATAACGAGCCAACGTCGTGGCCGGTAGATGCTCCCGGACGGCGATTTCCGTGAACACGATGGGATATCGCTCTAAGTCCACGGGCATTTTCACATTGCGTTAACAATCGCTTGCTAGAGTCAAATTATGAGCGCCTTACCTGATGCCGGCGGCTTGCTTCGTGCTCCTGGCCTTCAGCCACCGCCATTGCGATCCGAAGAGCGGAAACCGGCCGCGCGGTCGAGCATCCGGATTCCTATGCCGTCACCCGGCGCGGATCGGGCATTTACCGCTGTTGTGGTGCTCGCGGCGATCACACTGTTTGCAATTCTGGCGTTAATCGCAATTCAATTAATCGTGCACTCTCGCCTGTCATTGCACCAGTTCGGCTTTCGCTTCTTTGTGCAAAGCGTTTGGGACCCGGTCGCCGGCCAATTCGGCGCACTCCCATTCGTTTATGGAACGCTGCTCTCTTCTTTCCTGGCGCTAGTGCTGGCGGTACCGCTTGCGGTCGGGGTCGCGCTCTTCAGCACTGAGTTGTGCCCGCGTAAGTTGCGCGCCCCGCTCTCGTTTACCGTCGAGTTGTTGGCAGCGATTCCGAGCGTGATTTACGGGTTGTGGGGCATCTTTGTTCTTGCGCCGCTGTTGCGGGTTTATGTGGAACCGTGGTTGGCGCGGAATCTCGGCTGGACGGGATTGTTCGAAGGTGCTCCGTTCGGAATCGGCATGCTCGCAGCAGGGGTAATCCTTGCGATCATGGTGATCCCTATCGTCGCATCCATTACGCGCGAAGTTGTCATTGCGGTCCCCCAGCAGCAGCGGGAAGCCGTGCTGGCCCTCGGAGCCACACGTTGGGAGATGCTGCGCCTTGGCGTCCTTCGCAACGCCCGCGCAGGAATTCTCGGCGGCATCATTCTTGGCCTTGGCCGTGCGATCGGCGAGACCATGGCCGTCACTATGGTGATCGGAAACACACCGCAGATTGCTAAATCCCTGTTTGCTCCCGGTTACACTTTGGCGAGTGTGATCGCCAACGAATTTTCCGAAGCCACTGGCGATCTCTACCTCAGCGCTCTTGTGGAGATCGGCCTCGCATTGTTCCTTGTCACGCTCTTCGTAAATGCATTAGCGCGGCTGCTGGTATGGAGAGTAACGCGTGGAATGCCGGCCAGGGCACATGCCTAATCACCATCGGAAGTCGCAGGTAAGCATCGGCCGCAAATTGATGAATGCGGCGGCCATGACGCTGATGACAGGCACGGCTTTACTGGTCATCGCGCCGTTGGTGGCGATTCTTTCCTATCTCGTTTATCGTGGCATCGGCGCGCTGAACTGGAGCTTCCTCACGCATCTGCCGGCGCCGCCGGGCGAGCTAGGCGGAGGGATGGGAAATGGAATAATCGGGTCCGGAGTAATCCTCCTCGTCGCGAGCGTAATCGGAGTACCGCTGGGTATCGGTTCGGGAATTTTCCTTGCCGAGTATGGCCGCAATCGCTACGGGAATCTCATTCGGTTCACGGCTGACGTCCTCAATGGGGTTCCATCCATCGTTATTGGCATGACTGTATATGGCCTCGTCGTGGTTACGCAAAAGCATTTCTCGCTTTTGGCGGGAGGAATCGCTCTCGGGATCATGATGGTCCCGACCGTCACGCGCTCAACGGAAGAGATGCTACTGATGGTGCCGCAATCGATTCGCGAGGCGGCCTTGGGGCTCGGCGTTCCACGTTGGCGCACCACGGTCTCGGTTGTCCTGCGTAGTGCAAGTTCCGGAATTGTGACCGGAATTATGCTGGCTTTCGCGCGAGTTGCCGGCGAAACTGCGCCACTGCTGTTTACCGCCTTCGGCAACCAGTTCTGGAACCTGCGCCCCGATCAGCCTACGGCCGCTCTTCCTTTGCAGATCTTCACCTATGCCATTTCACCTTTCGACGATTGGCATCGACAGGCCTGGGCAGGAGCGTTGGTGTTGATTGTGCTGATCGTCGGAACCGTTGCTGTAGTGCGACTGGTTACATTCCGTGGAATGTTGAGAGGTGCGGCTTAGAAATGGGCACACCAATCCACGTGTCGAACCTGAATGCGTGGTTCGGCAAGCGCCAGGCGCTGGAAAACATTAGCGTCGATGTGCCGCCGAACCACGCGACCGCGATCATTGGTCCTTCTGGCTGCGGCAAATCTACTTTTGTGCGGTGTGTAAACCGCATGCACGAAACTGTGCCCGATGCGCGTGTCGATGGCACGGTCAAACTGGGCGAGACGGATGTGTACGGCAATGGCAGCTCGCCTGTTGAGGTGCGCCGAAAAGTCGGAATGGTATTCCAGAAGCCAAACCCGTTTCCGACGATGTCAATCTATGACAACGTTGCTGCTGGACTAAGGCTCAATGGCGTTCGACGCCGGCGGCAGCTAGATGAAGTCGTCGAGCGATCCTTACGTCAGGCAGCGCTCTGGGACGAAGTCAAAGACGAACTGAAAAAGAAATCAGGAGCCAGTTTGTCGGGTGGACAGCAGCAGCGGCTCTGCATCGCTCGTGCGCTAGCAGTCGAACCCGAAGTGATGCTGATGGACGAACCAGCATCGGCGCTGGATCCGATTTCGACCGCGAAAATTGAAGACCTCATCTACCAGCTCAAAGAGCAGTACACGATTGTGATCGTTACGCACAACATGCAGCAGGCGGCTCGCGTGGCCGAGTTTACAGGATTCTTCCTTATGGGTCGGCTCGTAGAATTCGGCAAGACTGAAACCATCTTCACGAAGCCACACGACAAACGAACAGAAGACTACATAACCGGCAGGTTTGGATAATGCGCACGCGATTTCAGCAAGGC
>DATEMI010000252.1:0-2931 GCA_035275665.1 Terriglobales bacterium
CACCGGCTATGCCCACGGCGGAAATCTGCGGCGTCATCTCACCGCCCAGGGCTTTTCCCTCGATCTGCTTCGGCGTACCGGCCTCGTCAACCAACGGGGCGTCGACGCCTTTTACCACCGCGTGGTCTTCCCTTGCTGTCAGGAAGGACGCGTCGTAAATCTGTACGGCCGCAGTATCGGCACCGCTTTCGCCCATCGCTTCCTGCCCGGTTCCAGGGGCGGCCTGTTCGCTTGGGAAGCCGTGCGCCATTTTCCTATCGTGATCCTGGTCGAAGGCTTGTTTGATCTGGCCGTCTTGTGGCAAGCCGGACTCCGCAACAGCACTTGCGGCTTCGGCACGCATTTAACGCCCACGCAGTTGCGTCAGCTTTCCACTCCCCCGGGTCGCCGTGTGTTCCTCGTCTACGATCAGGATGAGAACCGAGCGGGCCAGCGCGCTTCGCAGGCTCTGGCCCGTCAGCTCCAGGTGCTGGGTGCGGTCGTCTTCCTCACGACTTTACCCAACGGAGAGGATCCCAACAGCTACTTCGTTCACGGCGCCAGTGCTGCCGATTTCATCCACTGCCTGGATAGAGCCCAGTCGTTATGAAGCTCTCTGTGATCTATCAACCTTCCGGGCGTGCCGGTGCTTCCCCCTACCGCTTGCGGGATGAAGACGGAAGGGAACTGGACTGGGCTAACGCTTTCCTCGATGCCCAATGCCTGCGCCAACTTTCCCCGCGCTCGCTGCGCATCTATGCCTACGACCTGCTCGACTTCGCCCGGTGGTTCGAACCGCAGCATCAACCGCTCGCCCAGATCACCGAATCCACGCTCGTCGACTATGTCCGTCATCAACTCGAGCAGGATCCGAAGCCCACGCCGCAGACGGTGAATCATCGCCTGGGCACCGTACGCTGCTGCTATCGCTTCCATACCGGACAAGAAATTCCCGCCGGCAAAATGCATTTCCAGCGCCGCTATACCAAGCGCTCCCCACTCGGCTACGGCCGGCCCCGCCCCGCCATCGCTCGGGGCCTGCGCCTCAAAGAAGATCGCCGCGTCATCGTGCCCCTTACGACCGAAGAGGTCGCCAAATTCTGGGGCACCTTCCGCACCTACCGCGATCTCGGGCTGGTCGGCTTGATGCTGCTGGACGGCCTGCGCTCTTGCGAGGTCTTGGCGCTGGAACTGGCAGACGTGCAACTCTCCGAGGGTCAGATGCGCGTCCATGGGAAAGGAAACAAGCAGCGGGTCGTGCCCCTGCCCCAGGAAATCTCCGAGGTTCTTTGGAACTACTTGCGGCTGGAGAGGCCGACGACCAACTCCCCGGCGTTGTTCGTTTCTCTCAAAGGCCGCCAGCGCGGCCAGGCCATGACTGCTGCCGGCCTCCGCTCTCTGTTCCGCCATCATCGGGTGTTGAGCCAAGTGCGCCACGCCAACCCACACCGCGCAAGGCACACCTTCGGAACAGACATGGTGCGCGCGGGAATGTCCTTGCCTGCCCTGCAACGACTGATGGGGCATTCGCAGATCACAACTACCATCAAGTACGTGAACCTCGCTCCTGAGGACATTTGGAATGAATATGCGCTCGCCATCGAGAAGCGCAAGAAGTTGGGATCGGAGCTGCGGTCATGAAGTCATCTCGAAGCAATCTCGAACAGATCTTCGAAACACAGATCCAGACGCTCGCCCTCACCTTGCGGCCCAATTCAGTGAAGGGATATCGAACGACCGCACGCTGCTTCCTCGCCTATCTCCGTACCGCCTTCCCACAGGTTCGTCGGCTCTCTCAACTTCGCCGCGATCCCCATCTCCTCGGTTGGTTCCGCTCGCTGTGCGAACATCAACCACCCCTGCGCAGTGGAACCCGCAACCATCTCATTCAGCTCCGGAGGTTGCTCGAGGAGCTGGCCGTCAACGGCCATTCCCTTCAGCCCGATCTCATTCGTCGGGAAGACTTCCCTCCACGACCCCGCTGTCTTCCCCGACCTCTTTCCCTCCAGGACGATCAACTCCTGCAGCAGGAGCTGCGCCGTACCGATGATCTCTACGCCAATGCCCTCCTGCTCATCCGTGCCACCGGAATCCGCCTCGGCGAATGCATCCACCTGCCACTGGACTGCCTGAGGCAGGTAGGAACCGAACAGTGGGCCCTCCATGTCCCTCTCGGCAAGTTGCATACGGAACGTTTGGTTCCGGCTGATCCTGAGGTGCGGCGGATCGTGGAGCGCATCCTCACCCTGCGCCCTTCAGCTCCACTCGCACGATTCGCCAACTCGCAAGGCTTTCTGCTGCCACGTCGGGGGGCGCGTCACGCTCTGGCGGGCACTCTGCGATCGGCGTTAGACCAGGCCGCCAAGCGCGCCAGTTGCTCCACTCATGTGAACCCACACCGGCTGAGGCACAGCTTTGCCACAGAAATGCTTCGGCTCGGAGTTAGCCTTCTGGCTCTCATGAAGCTGCTCGGCCACGAGGACATTCGGATGACTCTGCGCTACTTGCTGGTCACGCAGCAGGATTTGCAGCGCGAATTCCACCAGGCTCGTCAGAATGTCGCTCATCTGCATCGTCTGCCCATGCTCGCACTCCCCAAAGACATGCCGAGCGCTGGTCTCCCCGGCATCCGCCAGGCACTGGAGGCCACCCGTCATCTTCTGGAAATGTATCGTCGGCAGCTAAGCGAAGAGAAAACCCGCCGGAGATTGCAGCGCCTCGACAAGCGCCTCCTCGCTGTTGCTTCACAACTCGAGGGGATCGATACAGAGGAAAAATGAAGAACGATTGGCCAGTTAAGCAGCGGAAATACGCAATCCTGTTTGCAGCAACAATCCTGGCAGCACGGAAACTGAATGATATCGGAAGCAAGCCCTGCCCCGCGTGAGAGTGCGCCATCGCAGACGCGGTCGAGAATGCAAAGCGCATTCTAGAAAAGATTGAGCAGCGATG
>DATEMI010000253.1:0-7984 GCA_035275665.1 Terriglobales bacterium
AATGCGGCGTAATACGAAAGCCGCTCGAACAGCTCGGTAACGTTCGCAACCCAAAACGGACGTTCAAATCCTGTGCGGACTTCCCGCAGGCGCTCAGAAAAAGACAAGGCAAATCCTCGGGCTGATCGGAGTATTCCAGCAAAAACATGACACGGATCACGCGGATGCTACGGATTCCACGGATCGCTCAGCCAAGATAGTAGCCGCAATCGTCGATTTGAGCGAACTACCCGTGAAATCCGTGTGATCCGCGCGATCCGTGTCGTGTTTTTTGCTTCTATTGTTTGCGCTCGCCGAAGATCGCCGTGCCTACGCGGATGCAGGTCGAGCCTTCCTCGATCGCTACTTCGAAGTCGTGCGACATGCCCATCGACAGCAATTCCATTGAAATTCCCGGTAGCCGGCGCGTCGCGATACGGTCACGCAGTTCACGAAGACGACGAAAATACGGGCGGGCTCCCTCGGGAGTTTCGGTAAAGGGTGGAATTGTCATCAGGCCGCGAATGCGGAGATGCGGCAGACGCGGAGCCGCGTTGAGAAGCTGTTCCAATTCGGGAGACTCAGGTGACAGCCCAGCCTTGGCAGGATCTCCGATATTGATTTCGATCGCGACAGGCAGCGGCTCTTTCTGCGATTGCTTAATGGCAGAGTTAATGCGCTCAGCCAGGCGCATTGAGTCCACCGAATGAATGGCGGAGAACAGCTCGACGGCTTTGTTGACTTTGTTGGACTGGAGCTGTCCGATCAGCGCGAACGTGGCGTCCTTCAGGTCAGACAGCTGCTCGCGCTTGGCGGCGAACTCCTGGACGCGATTCTCCCCAAAGCAGCGGAGGCCGGCCTCATAAGCAGCGATAATCTTTTCCGCCGGTTGAGTCTTTGTGACTCCCATCAAACCGATGTCATTGGAGTTACGCCCAGCGCGCTTTGCGGCTTCTGAGATCCGTCGTCGAATCTCCGCGATGTTGTCAGCAATCTGCTCCCTGAATTCTTTGCTGGAAGCGATGGGAGGGCTCATCGATGCAAGTCTCAGATTGGAATTCTTACTCTGAAACTCCGAGCAAGGCGCTCATTTCTTTGTAGAGAAAACCCTGTCCTGGCCGGTAGGGCTGGATCCACTTGCCATCGATTACAAATTGCGGAATGGCGCGCTTGCCCACATTTCGTAAAACTTCATCGGCAGCGCCGGGAGTGTTTTCGATATCGATCTCGCGAAAAGGGATGTTGTGCTTCTTCAGAAAGTTCTTGGCCTCGCGGCAATCGCGGCACCAGAACGCAGTGTAGACGGTGAGATCCATACTTCTATCGTAGCGCGGACACTGTGCGTCTGCAGCTGTTCTGTCATTCCGAACGCCGATTTTTGGCGTGAGGAATCCCTGCAAACTTCAACGATCAGCGGTGCTCGTGAATCGTAGGATTCCTCCCTCCTGCTCACGCGAACGGCGCGCGTGAGCATCCGGTCGGAATGACAAGTGTGAGAGGTCACGAAGTTTCCACGGGCGTATCTCCTGGCAAACCCCACTCTGCCCAGGAGCCGTCATAGACGGCTACATCGGACTTCCCCAGCAAGTGCAATCCGAATGCGAGGACGCAGGCAGTAACTCCCGACCCGCAGCTCGCGACGACGGCTTTGTTCAGATCAAGGCCGGCGCTCTCGAACTTCTTCCTGATCTCCGGTTCCGAGATCACTGCGTGAGTGGTTGGGTCAGCGAGCTGCTCGGATGGGAGATTCAGGCTTCCAGGAATGTGCCCGGATCGACGCCCTGACCAAATTTCAGGAGCAGTGCCGTCGAAGCGCCCCTTGGATCGCGCATCGATGAGCTGCTCTCGATGCTGTTCGATGATCTTGAACACATCCGCTTTGCTGCGGACCATTTTGGGATTTAGCTTCGCCCTAAACGATTTCGGTGTCGCCTGTGGCACGCCGCTCTCGACCGGACGCCCTTCAGCTTGCCATTTCGGTAATCCGCCGTTTAGAACCGCAACTCTGTCGTGACCGAATGTGTGAAACATCCACCAGGCACGGGGAGCGAACTTCAGTCCATCGCGATCGTAAACAATCACGCGATCGTCGCTTCCGATCCCCAGCTTACCAACCGCGTCGGCGAACTCTTCGGCCGACGGAATCATGTGGGGCAGGGAGTTCTTTTTGTCGGCGATTTCATCGATGTCGAAGAACACGGCTCCAGGAATGTGCTCCTGCAGAAACTTCTGGTGCGCAGTCGGCGGCTTGGAACCGGGCATGTCGAATCCGGCTTCGATGATCTTCACGTGCTTTGATCCCACGATCTGCGCCAGTTGGTCGGTCGAGATCAGAGAGTCTGCGTTGTGATAACTGTTCGCGCTCATTATGACGATTGTAATTACCTCGCCATTTACAATGCGATGGCCCATGGACCATTCCTCTTCCGAAGTTGATCTTCGCGTATTAGCCGAGCAGGTGGTACGAGCGCGCGGCTTCGATCCTCAATTTCCGCCGGCAGTGCAACAGCAGGTGGCACAGATCGAGGCGCATCCTGCGGTGGTTGCGCCTGACGGAAAAGTTCGCGATCTGCGGTCACTGCTCTGGTCGTCGATCGACAACGACGATTCCAAAGACCTCGATCAGATCGAGTACGCAGAAGATTTGGGCAACGGCCGCACGCGCTTGCTGGTGGGAATCGCCGATGTCGACGTATTCGCCGCACGCAATTCTGCCATTGATGTACACGCCGCGCGTGAGACGACCACCGTTTACACAGGAGTCCGTGTCTTTCCCATGCTGCCGGAGCAGCTTTCTACCGGGCTCAGTTCGCTGCTCGAAGGAGCTGACAAGCTCTCCGTCGTCACGGAATTTGTGGTCACCGCTGATGGAAACATAGAAAGTTACGACCTGTATCGAGCTGTGGTGCGCAACAAGGCTCAGCTCATGTACAGCGCAGTAGGGAAATGGCTTGAGGGCACAGGGAACGGCAGTTCCAAAGTGACATCCTCAGCAGAACTTCAGTCGCAAATCAAACTGCAATCCGAAGCTGCCGAAAGGTTAAAGCAGCAGCGGCATCTTCACGGCGCATTGAACATCGAAAGCATCGAACTGCAGCCGATCATGTCCGGCGATCAGATTATGGGCATCGCCGATCGCGAGAAGAACCGCGCCAGTGAATTGATTGAAGAACTCATGATCGCAGCCAATGAATCCGTTGCGCGCATGTTCGAGGCGAAGAAGGTCTCGTCGATTCGGCGAGTCGTAAAGACACCCGAGCGCTGGGATCGAATTGTCGCGCTGGCTGCCCAGCACGGCGGCAATCTACCCGCGCAGCCCGATGCGAAAGCTCTAAACGATTTTTTGATGAAGCGTAAGGCCGAAGATCCCGACCGCTTTGCCGACATATCACTCACGGTCGTGAAGCTGATGGGACCCGGCGAGTATGCGCTCGAACGGCCGGGCGAAGTAGGACAGGGGCATTTTGGCCTGGCTGTCCAGGACTACACGCATTCCACAGCGCCAAACCGTCGCTTCCCCGATGTTGTCACGCAGCGCATTATCAAAGCCATTCTCTCAGGCGCGCCTTCCCCGTACTCTGACGATCAGCTCACCTCGATCGCGACCAACTGCACCGAGCGTCAGGACGCCGCGCGCAAAGTGCAGCGCGATATGCAAAAGCGCATCGCCGCCGTCGCGCTGAAGCACAACATTGGGCAGACCTTCGATGCAATCGTGACTGGCGCGAACGAGCACGGGACATTCGTTCGCATCATGAAGCCGCGCGTCGAAGGCATGCTGATGGGCGGCCATAACGGAGTCGATGTTGGCGATAGATTGCGGGTGAAGCTCGTCAATACTGACGTTCGTCGCGGCTACATCGATTTCGCCAGGGAGGGCTGATGAAGGCATCGGATAGAATCGGTTCCGCATGTGCCCAAGATCAGCCACAGCATTAAAGGCTCCTCATAAACCTCAATCGAAGGCGGCGAAAACCAAGTTCGATGCCACCTCTCCGGAGCGCCTAAAACAAATCCTCGATCGTCTCGCCGAAATGTATCCGGGCGCCAAGTGCGCATTGCAGCACTCGAACGCATGGGAGCTTCTGGTGGCGACGATCCTCTCGGCACAGTGCACGGACGTACGCGTCAACATGGTGACGCCGGGACTGTTCAAGAAATACCCAACTCCTAAAGATTTCGCGGCCTTAAAGCCAGAAGAGCTCGAGCCGCAGATTCGATCGACTGGATTTTTCCGCAACAAGTCGAAATCGATCGTCGGTGCAGCGCAAAAGATCGTGAACGAATTCGGCGGCAAAGTGCCGAACGAAATGGACAAGCTACTCGCGGTCCCGGGCGCCGCACGCAAGACTGCCAATGTCGTTCTTGGCTCCTGGTTCGGGAAAGCCGAGGGCGTAGTTGTGGACACGCATGTTCATCGCATCTCGCGACGCCTGGAACTGACGACAAACAACGAAGCCGGCAAAATCGAGCAAGATCTTATGCGGGTGATCCCGCGCGATCAGTGGATCGATTTTTCTCATCGAGTGATCTGGCATGGTCGCGCTCTATGCATTGCGCGCAAGCCGAAGTGCGTGGACTGCAAGCTGGAGATACTTTGCCACGCGGCGGACAAGACCTGGTCAACCGTGGAGATTCATAAAAATGCGAAGCCATGATTCTTTGCCAGCACAGTGGCAGTCCGTTGCTATAGGACCTCTGACACTGTCATCCTGAAGCGCATCTTTTGCGCGAAGGATCTCCCGAGATGTTTCGGACTAAATTGCCCTCGATTGGCTCCTCCACAAGAGCACGGTTCCCGGCCAAGGAGCCGCGAAGATGCATATTAGATTGGGACTTCGCGGAAGGTCCTTCGGCCAAAAGAGGGCCTCAGGATAACAGGCCTAACGGAGTTCTAGATACAGCATGAACGAGCTTGCAAACGTGGGGATTATGCTGCGAACTTCTGCGCGTCTTTCCTCTTCAACTCCAGCCCTATCCCCGGACGTGTCAAATCGGGAGCCAGATATCCGTTTACCGGCTTGGCAGCGCCATCAAAGAACATCTGCTCAATGCGCGCGTGATCGTGGAAGTACTCGATATGGCGGAACTCCGTCAGGGCACACGACGGATGGCAATGGATCGACGGTGAGGTGTGTGCCGAAAAGGGAATGTGGAAGCTCTGAGCGAGATTGCTGGCTCGCAGGAATCCGCTAATGCCTTCGCAGCGCGTTGCGTCAGCCTGCAGGACGTCCACGGCCTGCGATTCGAGCATGTGGCGGAAGTAGTACTGGTCGTATCCGTACTCGCCTGCGGCAATTTCCATGCGCGCCGGCGCACGATCGCGAATCAGGCGCAGACCGTCAAGATCGTCTGAGGAAACCGGCTCCTCGAACCAGCGAACGTCGTATTCGGTGAAGCACTCGGCCATGTCCAGGGCCTGCTTGCGAGAGTAAGCTCCGTTGGCATCAACGAAGAGCTGAACATCAGAGCCAATCGCCTCGCGGGCGGCGCGCACGCGATCAGGATCCTGCTCGGGATGCGTGCCTACTTTCATCTTCACCATGCGAATGCCCTGTGTGGCCCAGCCGCCGAGTTGACGCTGCAACTGCGCGATGCTGTAGGACGTGAACCCGCCGCTTCCGTAAATGGGAACGCGATCGCGGCACTTGCCCAGGAGCACGACGAGAGGCAGTCCGAGCAGCTTGGCTTTCAGGTCCCAGAGTGCCGAGTCGACGGCGGAGATGGCCATCGATGCGACACCCTGACGGCCAAGGTTGCGAATCTTCCATAGCATGGTGCTCCAGCTCTCGCCGATGGAGAAGGCGTCTTTGCCTTCGAGCAGCTTGGAAAATGGTTTGTGGATTAGCGATGCGACCGCTTCGTCTCCATAGGTGTACCCCAGGCCGGTTTGATTGCCTGCAGTGATCTCGGTGAGCACCATCGTTGTTTTGTTCCATGAGAATGTGCCGTCAGCTTCGGGCAAGTCGGTCGGAACGGTGAACACGGAGACGCGAACATTTTTTATAGGAAAGCTGCTCTTCATGAATCTCTCTCAGAAAGAGAGATTCATACACGCAACCCGAAGTTGTGAGATGGATTGCAGGACCGACGCGCGCCCCCGCGCGGGTTTGGGTTACGACCGACAGAAACCCGGCCGAGGGCGGCCGTCGGTCCATCGGTCCGTCGGTCCATGTCTGTGTGTTCAGTGCAGCAGCTTTTGTGAAAGCCCACTCTCTTCGAGGGTCTCGAATACTCTCCGGACCACTCGATCGCAGCGCACGCCCATGAACGAGAAGGTCGCAGGAGCATTGGAGCCAACGCGCGCGTACAGCTTTTTGCGGACCAGCGCGCGTCCGCGGTGCAAGCGTGTTTTCACGTTTTCTTCGGAGATGCTGAGCGCCTCGGCGGTTTCGATGGTGCTGAGTTCTTCGACGTCCCGCAGCATGAGGACGGTACGCAGGTTTTCGGGCAGGCTGAGAATCGCTTCTTCGAGCAAGACCCCCAATTCAGCGTTCGAGCTGTGGTGTTCGGGATCGATAGTGGTTGCGGGAATCATGTCGGCTCCTCCGCCGGTGGACTCATCGTCGAATTGCTGCGTCCGCTTGCCATGCCTGAGGCGCGCGAATGCTTCGTGGACCGCGATGCGCGTGAGCCAGGTGGAGAACTGCGAGCGTCCGGCGAAGTCGCCTAAGTGGCGATACGCGCGAACGTACGCGTCCTGCATTACATCTTCTACTTCATCGTCATTCCGCAGAATGGCACGCACAGTGCGATAAAGACGTTGGTTGTAGCGGCGCATGATCAGCTCGTAAAGCGCCGTCTCGCCCGAGAGGACGCGTTCGATTATCTGCTCGTCCTTGAGGGCGTCGGAGCCGATCGTCGGGGGTAGCATGCTGGTTGACATGGCGGTCTATGGGATAGAGTGGCCTCCCTCAAAAAGGTTACGCCGTTTTTTGGTCGAACCGCAGCTTTTCCGGGCAATCACTTGTAACCAAAGGCAGCTTTGCTGCTCAATTGCACAGGGAGGATCAAATGCAAAAGTTTGATGCTCGGATCAATCTGGCGTGGTGGGTGCTCAGAATTGGATTCGGAGTGGGGCCTATCATCGCTGGACTCGATAAGTTCTTCAACATAATCGTCAATTGGGAGATGTATCTCAGCCCGCTGGCGACCAAGGTCGTGCCTCTCAGCCCGACGACTTTCATGCACATCGTCGGAGTGGTCGAGATCATCGCCGGCCTCGTCGTATTGAGCCGCTGGACGAAGATCGGAAGTTATGTCGTAAGCCTGTGGCTGATTGGAATCGTGGCCAATCTGCTGACGACCGGCATGTTCTACGATCTTGCCGTGCGCGACATAGAGCTTGCCATTTCCGCCTTCGCGCTCGCGCAGATTACGGCAGCACGAGAGGATGCTCTAAAATCAGGCAACGCCAATGACCGGTATGCGGCTACGGCGTGAAGAGTTCGAAATAATCCCAAACTGGAACGGAGAAGCTCCAAATGCGAAAACTAGCATTCCTGGCACTACTGGCGATGTTCACGCTTCCGGCCTTCTGTGCGGAACAGACGTTTAAAGATGCCCCAATTCTCGATACGATGTGCGCCAAGAAACTGGCGTCAAATCCGGACTCGCACACCAAAGGCTGCGCCTTGCAGTGCCAGAGCGGCGGCTTCGCCATCGTGACGCCGGACCAGAAAGTCCTGAAGCTCGACTCTGCCGGTAACAAGGAAGTTGTTGAGCAGCTCAAGTCATCGAGCAAGAACGACCATCTGCGCGTCGATGTGACCGGCGATGTTAACGGTGACACGCTGAAGGTCAAAAGCATTAAGTTGCTGTAACAGAACCGCCGGCGGCTAGCCGGTCGGGCAGCCGCTTTTTTGCGGCTGTGATCCTTGATACTACTAACTACATGGCCAGAACTCGGAGGTGGCTAATCGCCACCTCCGACCCACTGCCTACCGGCGGCGGTTCCGTTGGTCTTGGCCTTAAGTACCGTTGCCTGCCTTGGCTCTTCAGGGGA
>DATEMI010000254.1:0-2024 GCA_035275665.1 Terriglobales bacterium
CAACTGGCAATCCAATTTCCCCGGCACAGCGAAGGGTGAGAGCTGCGAGAGTCCTGCCAACAATCGCATCGCGATCCCGCACACCGCCAGCCTGCTCCGGCTTTCCCAAAACGGCAGACACAGCAGCCTTCTGAAGAGAGCTGTACTCCTCGCACATCCACATCATCACTTCTTCATCGGTGTTTGGTCCGGGAGCGCAGAGGTCCTGGTAAATGCCGAGTAGATGGTGAATCCGTCCGGTGTACTTTCGCACCAGAGACTCAAATTCTTTGCGACTGAGCTGCGCGGAATCGCAGACGATCGCTCCTGCCGCTCCACCGAAGGGAACATTAGCTGCAGCGCATCGCCAGGTCATCGATTCGGCGGCGCTTCGCACTGTGTCGAGCTCGAGACCCGATTGAATGCGAACTGGCCCAAGCAGGGGGCCGCGCACGCCGTTGTGTTGGACGCGATATCCGCGGAAAAGCTGCAGCCGTTCATCGTCGCGGCGCAGAGGAATCTCCACCGTCAATTCCCGAAATGGGGCTGACAGCAGTCTGCGCATTTCCGGATGGATTCCCAGGCGATCGGCCGCCATCTCGAAATACCGGCGAACCGAAGAAGACGAGCTCTCACGTACCCCAACTGCTGCACTCAGCCCCATACGCTCTGCTCCTGTGCTTCTGGCGACGGGCTACGTGGGCCGTCGCATCCCTGACTGCACCGGTACAGTTGCACCTAGCCGACGTTAGATGCTGTCCAGCTACTCTGGAGAGAGTAGCTGGATGAATTATTTTCGTCCGGCGTGCCTTTGGGCAACGACCAAGCCCCTCGGCGTGGGCATGAGGACGACGGAAATTAGACCTTCCTGCTCCATTTTCAGTGCAGCCTCCCGTACGGTCTTCAGGTGAGAGCTGGCGTCGTGCATGAGGATCACGCCATTCGGGCTCATCTGCGGCAGAAATCGGCGTACTTCCTGCTCGCGCAGCGGTGGATCGCTGTCGCTGAAGAGAAGATCAATGACACCGTTGACTTTCGTTTCCAGGCTGGATTCGTTGCGGGCTTCAATCCACTCGCTTAGGCGGGAGCCGACAAAACGCGCCTTTGCTTTTGCAAAAACCTTCGGGTCGTATTCGCAGGTCACAATCTTGCCGAAGCCATTTGATTTCAGGCCCTCGGCTATCCAGAGCGTGCTGATGCCCATGAACGTCCCTGTCTCGACCACGAGCTGAGGCTTAATGGTTCGCACAAGGCAGCGAAGAAATTCGAGCACTTCGACCTCGGCGGTCATCGAGTCATACATGCTCCACCGTTCGGGATGAGGGCATTCCGGTGTGGCACGGTGATACTCCGGCTGGAGCACATCGCCGCGTTCAGCGAAGTGCTGCAGAATGCGGTGCTCGCCTTTCTGTCTGCGAAAGTTTTTTTTTACCGTAATCAGGACCGCCGCGCCAGCGACGATCGAGCCCAAACTCGCGGCCTGCGCATTGCTTAATCCGAAGAATGAACGCGGATTGATGCGAATAAATTCGACCACGAAACGCTCGACGCCCATCCAGATGAGATAAAGCGCCGCGACTTCGCCCACGGCACGCGGTCCACGCAGCGACTTCGCTCCTTGTCGCCATAGATACCAAAAGATGAGAGTCGCCGCGATGGCTTCGTAGATCGGTGTTGGATGGACATGTTGCGTAGTCGGCACGAGCCCGTTCGGGAAGCTCATGCCCCATGGAAGCGAGGTGGGCGTTCCGTAATCTCCATCGCCGGAAGTCAAGCATCCGATGCGGCCGACGGCATAACCGATTGCCGCCGAAGGAGCACAGACGTCGAGAATCGCGAGATACGAGAGCTTGTACTTTCGCGCCATCAAGAAAAGCGCGAACAGTACTCCGAGGAGGCCGCCGAACCATGCGAATCCTGAACGACTGAATAGTTCGCCAAGAGGATTTGCAATGAGGTCGCTCGGCGTTTCAAAGACGTGATAGAGCTTCGCCCCAATAATCCCCAGCAGCGCGCAAACCGTAACCACGTTCTGCGCGTCCAGG